>JALYVL010000079.1 GCA_030853285.1 Actinomycetota bacterium
GTCGGCGAAGCTGGCCCGCGAGCTCCAGATCTTCGATCCGCTCAGCCGCCACCCGCCCTCGACCTGGCGGGCGGGGGAGCGGATGGCGGCGAGGTCACTGCCGGCCTCGGGCTCCGACCAGGCCTGCGCCCAGATGTCGTCGGCGCGCGCCATCCGCGGCATGATGCGCGCGTGCTGCTCGGGCGTACCGTGCTCGAACAGCGTGGGCGCCAACAGGAAGATGCCGTTCTGACTGACCCGACCGGGCGCGTTGGCGGCGTAGTACTCCTCCTCGAAGATCACCCACTCCAGGATCGAGGCATCCCGCCCGCCGTACTCGGCAGGCCAGGAGACCACGGAGAAGCGGGCGTCGGCCAGGGTCCGCTCCCACTCCCGGTGCGCCTCGAAGCCTTCGGCAGTGTCCATCGAGGGCAACGGCTGCGCGGGAATGTTCTCAGCCAGGAACGTGCGCACCTCGTCGCGAAACGCGAGGGACTGCGGGTCGAAGTCGAGGTCCACCTACTGGGCTCCTTCTTTGGGGGAGGCAGCCTTCATTGACTTGGCGTCCATGCCGCCCAGGGAATCCGCGCCGACCTCGGCGTTGTGGGCGTGGGCGAAGTGGTGCAACCCGAACACCGAGTCCATCCCGTTGCGCATCCCCATCTGGTCCTCGCACTGGTTCACCGCACGCTTGGTCAGCGCCAGCCCCATGCGCGGCATGGCCGAGATGCGCTCGGCCATCGCGAAGGTCTCGCTCGTCAGGTCGTCGCGCGGAACCACCTTGTTGACCATCCCCACCTCGTACGCACGACGCGCCGTGAACCGGTCTCCGGTGTAGAGGATTTCCTTGGCGAAACGGGGCCCGAGCACCCAGGGGTGGGCGAAGTACTCGACGCCGGGAATCCCCATGCGAACCACGGGATCGGAGAAGAATGCGTCCTCGGAGGCGACGATCAGGTCGCACACCCAGGCCAGCATGAGGCCGCCGGCGATGCAGGCACCCTGCACCATGGCAATCATCGGTTTGGGAATCTCCCGCCACCGCCGGCACATGCCGAGATACACCTCCATCTCACGGGCATAGCGCTGGTCACCACCGGGCTTGTCGACGTGGTCCCACCACATCACGGCCTTGTTGTCGTAGTGCACGTGGTGGTCGCGGCCAGGCGTGCCGATGTCGTGCCCGGCGCAGAAGTGCTTGCCGTTGCCCGCCAGCACGATCACCTTGACCTCGTCGTCCTGCACGGCGCGCTCGAACGCGGCATCCAGGGCGTAGGTGACCACAGAGTTCTGCGCGTTGCGGTAGTCGGGCCGATTCAACGTCACCACGGCGACCGAGTCGCGAACCTCGTAGGTGACGACCTCGCCCTCATCGGGAACGGTCATGACAACTCCTCTCGCAGAACGTTTTTCAATACCTTGCCGGACGGGTTTCGGGGCATGGAGTCGACGAAGCGCACCGATCGGGGCACCTTGAAGTTCGCCAGGTGCACCTTGGCGAACGCGATGACCTCCGCCTCGGACGTCGTGTGACCAGGCTTGAGCACGATCAGCGCGCAGCCGACCTCGCCCATGCGCTGGTCGGGTATGCCGATGACCGCGGACTCGGCGACGGCTTCTAGACGAGCGAGGGTGTTCTCGACCTCGGCGGGGTAGACGTTGAAGCCGCCGCAGATGTACATGTCCTTGAGTCGGTCGGTGATGTCGAGGTACCCGCGCTCGTCGAGGATGCCGATGTCGCCGGTGTGCAACCATCCGTCAATATCGATGGTCGCTGCTGTGGCTTCAGGGTCGTCGAGGTAGCCGAGCATCACGTTCTCCCCGCGCACCATGATCTCGCCGTTCTTCGCGATGCGGACCTCCATGCCACCGATGGCGCGCCCCGATGTCGTGGACACCGTCACCGGGTCGTCATCGGTGCGGCACATCGTCACGACCACTGCCTCCGTCTGCCCGTAAGCGGTGAGCACCGCGTCGAAGCTGAGCTCGGACTGCATGCGCTCGACCAGGGGCACCGGCACGGCGGCGGCACCGGTGATCGCGATGCGCAGGTTGGCCAGGTCGTAGTCGGGGCGATCGGGATGGTCCAAGATGGACTGGTAGATGGTCGGTGCTCCCGGCAGCACGCTGACCTTCTCCTCAGCCACCATGGCCATCACCCTGGGCACGTCGAACACGGCCATCGGGATCATGGTGGCGCCGGTGGTCAGGCAGGCCAGAATCCCGGCCTTATAGCCAAACGTGTGGAAGAACGGGTTGATGATGAGGTAGTTGTCCCTGGCGGTGAGCTCGGCGCACTCGGCCCACGCCTGCGCGATGCCGATGCTCTGGCGCTGTGCGCTGAGCACGCCCTTGCTGCGACCGGTGGTTCCGGAGGTGAACATGATGTCGGCGATGTCCTCGGGGCCCACCCCCTGCGCCCGGGCGTCGGCCTCGGTGCGTGTCTGTTCCGTGGCGAGCGCGACGAAGTCGTCGAAGTCGATGACGCCATCGGTCGCGGCGTCTCCGCCGTCCAGGGGCACTCGGATCACACTCGAGATCTCGACGTCAGGGTTGGCGGTACACAGCTGCGCATAGCGGTCGGCGCCCAGAAAGTTGCCCGCCACGACCAGCGCGGCGGCGTCGACCCGCTCGACGATGTCGAGAGCCTCGGCGCCGGTGTAGCGGGTATTGATCGGGATCATGGCTGCCCCCGCGTAGTGGGCGCCGAGGGTTGCGATGATCCAGTGGTAGGTGTTTGGCGACCAGACCGCGACGCGATCGCCCGCGTGTACCCCGCGGCTGGTCAGCGCCGCCGCGAAGTCCCGGACGCGTTGGTGTAGCTGCGTGTAGCTCAGCCGGATGCCGCCGTCGACGATGGCCTCGAGGTCGCCGAACTCCTGCGCCGCGCGCAGCAGGGCGGACGGGGTGGTACTCGGTCGAACGATCACGGTGCTCCCTACCTAGCAAGTGCTTGGTAGGTTACCGTACGTCCGTGGAGCAGAGCCAGAGCCTGAGTGATGACGAGTTCACGAGCACGGTGCGGCAGTGGCTGGCGGAGAACCTGGCCGGCGAGTTCGCCGCCTTGCGGGGCTTGGGCGGACCGGGGCGCGAGCACGAGGCCTTCACCGAGCGCTTGGCCTGGGATCGCCACCTCGCGGCCGCCGGTTGGACCGGGCTGGGGTGGCCCGCCGAGTTTGGTGGCCGTGAGGCCACCATGGCCCAGCAGGTGAGCTTCCATCGCGAGTACGCCAAGGCCAATGCACCCGCCCGGGTCAGCCACGTGGGCGAAGAACTGCTGGCGCCCACCCTGCTCGCCTTTGGGACCGACGAGCAGAAGCAGCGCTTCCTGCCCGGCATCAAAGCCGTCAGCGAGCTCTGGTGCCAGGGATACTCCGAGCCGGGCGCCGGCTCCGACCTGGCTGCGGTGTCCACCACGGCAGTCCGTGACGGCGATGAGTGGGCGCTCAACGGCCAGAAGGTGTGGACTTCGCTGGCCCACGTCGCGGACTGGTGCTTCGTACTGTGCCGCACCGAGCCGGGTTCCAAGCGCCACCACGGGCTGTCCTACCTGCTGGTGCCGATGGACCAACCCGGCGTCGAGGTGCGTCCGATCAACCAGCTCACCGGTACCTCGGAGTTCAACGAGGTGTTCTTTGACGGCGCCCGCACGTCCGCCGACCTGGTGGTCGGAGAAGTTGGGAAGGGGTGGTCGGTCGCCATGGGCACGCTCGCCTTCGAGCGCGGCGTGGCGACCCTCGGCCAACAGGTCGGGTTCGCCCGCGAGCTGGACAACGTCATCGCGCGGGCCAAGAGCAACGGTGCCGCCGCGGACCCGGTCATCGCCGAGCAGCTCACCCGCGCCTGGATGGGACTGGAGGTGATGCGTGCGCACGCGCTCCGAACGCTGTCCACTGTGGACACCGGCGCCTCGGCCGGTGAGGCCTCGGTCGCGAAGCTGACTTGGGCGCACTGGCACCGCGACCTCGGTGAGCTGGCTATGCAGGTGGCCGGGGCATCGTCGTTGGTCGCACCCGAGGACCTGGACGAGTACCAGCGGTTGTTCCTGTTCAGCCGCGCCGACACCATCTACGGCGGCTCGGACGAGATCCAGCGCAACATCATCGCCGAGCGAGTGCTGGGCCTGCCCCGCGAGGCCCGTTAGACCGTATAGCCGCCGTCGACGTCGAGCTTCTGCCCGGTGATGTACCCGGCCCGCGGGCCGGCCAAGAAGCACACCGCCTCGGCGATGTCTCTCGCAGAGCCGAAGCGGCCCAAGGGAATGTTGGCGCGGGTGATCTCCAAAGCCCGTTCATCGAGCTCGCCGGAGTCGATGAGCCGGGCGGCCATGCCGTCGGTGAGCATGCCCGGTCCGACGCAGTTGAAGCGCACGCCGAAGCGGCCCTCCTCGGCGGCGAAGGCCCGGACCAGCTGCTCGACCGCTCCCTTGGTGCCGGCCGAGAGACCGTCGCGCACGGGGTAGCGCGCGGTGGCGGCGGTGGTCACGGCCACCACGTTGCCCCGCGCCGCGCGCAACGCGGGCAGGCAGGCGTGCACGATGGTGAAGAACGCCAATGCCTCGTCGCGCAGCTGCTGCGCATAGGTCTCGGGGGCGACGCGGGACAGATGCACCATCGGCACGCGCGGTCCGGCAGCGTGCACCAGGATCTCGATGGCACCGACCCGCTCGCCCAGCTCGGTGCAGGCAACGGAATCGGTGAGGTCGAGCGGCCAGGCCTGCGCCTTCCCACCGGCGGCGACGATCTCGGCCACCAGCGCCTCGGCGGCGTTCGTGTTGCTTCGGTAGGTGAGGGTGAGCGGATGTCCCTCGTCGACCAACTGTCGGGCGATCGCCGACCCCAGTCCACCCGTACCACCGGTGAGCACCACATGGGGTTTCGTCACGCCGTCACCCTAGCAAGTGCTTGGTTGGTAGGGTGCACAGCGTGACCGAGACTTCCGGGCGTCGAGATGAGTTGCTACTGCTGGCCGCTGACCTGTTCGCGCGGCAGGGGTTGCGGGCGACGACGGTGCGCGACATCGCCGATGGTGCAGGCATCCTCTCCGGGAGTCTGTACCACCACTTTCGCTCCAAAGAGGCGATGGTCGACGAGATCCTGCGGAGCTTCCTCGACGAGCTCTTCGACGCCTATCGTGCCGTCGTTGCCACGGCTCTCGACTCGCGGAGCACCTTGGAAGGCCTGGTAATCCGCTCATTCGAGGCGATTCACCACCGCCACGCCGCCGTTGCGATCTACCAGGACGAAGCCAAGCACCTGGTCAAGCTGCCGCAGTTCCGTTACATCGCCGAGCGCAACACCGAGTTCCGCGAGCTGTGGATCGGCGTGCTGCAGCGCGGGGTTGCCGAGGGCAGCTTCCGCGATGACCTGGACCTCGAGGTGGCCTACCGCTTCATGCGCGACACGGTGTGGGTCGCCGTGCGCTGGTACCGACCCGGCGGGACGCTGGCCGCGGAACAGGTCGCCAAGCAGTACCTGGCGATTGTGCTGGATGGCATCTCCGCACACCCCAACTCGTAGCGAACAACACCACTAAATAGCAAGAGGAGAACGCGTGAGCACCTTGTGCGAGGGACGCACCGTCATTGTCACCGGAGCCGGCCGCGGGATCGGCCGCGAGCACGCTCTGGCTTTCGCCGCCGAGGGCGCATCGGTCGTCGTCAACGACGTCGGGGTTGGGCTCGACGGCTCCGGCACGTCGAGCGGACCCGCGCAGCAGGTGGTGGACGAGATCGTCGCGGCGGGCGGTCAGGCGGTCGCCAACACCGACGACGTGGCCGACTGGGTCGGTGCTCAAGAGCTGGTCCAGACCGCCATCGACACCTTCGGTGGCCTGGACGTCCTGGTCAACAACGCCGGCTTCCTCCGCGACAAGATGCTGGTCGGGATGAGCGAGCAGGAATGGGACGCCGTGATCCGGGTGCATCTCAAGGGCCACTTCGCGATGCTGCGGCACGCGGCGGCCTACTGGCGGGCCGAGTCCAAGGCAGGCCGACCACGCCAGGCCCGCGTCATCAACACCTCCTCCGGCGCAGGGCTGCTGGGCTCGGTGGGGCAGGGCAACTACGCCGCCGCCAAGGCCGGCATCGCGCTGCTGACCGTCCAGGCCGCGGCCGAGATGGGCGCATACGGAGTCACCGCCAACGCGATCGCCCCTGCGGCACGTACCCGGATGACCGAGGGCGTCTTCGCAGGCACCATGGCCAAGCCCACCGATGACGCCTTCGACGCCATGGACCCCGCGAACGTCTCACCGCTGGTCGTCTGGCTCGGTTCCACGGAATCCGGAGACGTCACGGGTCGGGTGTTCGAGGTGGAGGGCGGCATGGTCGCCGTCGCCGACGGCTGGCAGCGCAGCGCACAGCGCGACAAGGGCGCCCGCTGGCAGCCGGCCGAGCTGGGATCGGTGGTCCGCGAAATCCTGGGCGAGGCGCCGCGGCCGTCTCCGGTGTACGGCGCGCGGTAAGCGCCAGCAGCTCTTGCGCCACGTTGTGCGAATGCCGCATTCATCCGAGAACCTTGTGCGAATGCGGCATTCGCCCAGCATGGCGGCAGCCCTCAGATGCGCTCGATGATGGTGCCGGTGGACAGC
>JALYVL010000080.1 GCA_030853285.1 Actinomycetota bacterium
GTGGAGACGGCGCGCGACGCCGAGGTCGCGGCTCTGGCGGTGCTCGCCGAGCCCGAGGTGGTGGCCACCCCGGACGACGACGTCGACCTTGCGCAACCGCAGCAGGCGTCTACTGACGCCGACGCGTCGCTGGGTCAAGCCCAGGGTGCGGCGTCAGATGCCCGACGCCAGTGCGTGGAGGTGCGCACTCTGGTCGCGGACCTCACGGCATTGGAGTCGACCCTGGGGCCGGAGCTCGATCGGCACCGAGAGCTCGCCGCGTTGGCGGACGTCATCAATGGCCTGGGCCAGAACAGCCGTCGGATGTCCCTGCACTCCTACGTCCTGGCCGCCCGCCTCGAGGAGGTTGCTGAGGTGGCGTCCGGTCGACTACGACGCATGTCAGGCGACCGGTACGAGTTCGTACACTCCGATGCGCCAGGGGCCCGCGGGACGCGCGGTGGACTCGGCCTGGACATCCGGGACGACTACACCGGTGCAGTGCGTTCCGCCAAGACGCTCTCCGGCGGGGAGGCGTTCCTGGCTTCGTTGGCGCTCGCGCTCGGCCTGGCCGACGTGGTGGCTGCGGAGTCCGGCGGGGTGTTGCTGGACACGTTGTTCATCGACGAGGGCTTTGGTTCGCTGGACTCGGGCACGTTGGAGGAGGTGATGGGTGTGCTCGATGATCTCCGGGCTGGCGGCCGGGTCGTCGGACTGGTCAGTCACGTCGACGAGCTCCGCCAGCGGATCCCCAATCGGCTGCTTGTCCACAAAGGTCGGAACGGGTCCCGGCTGGAGCTCAGCTCGGTCTGAGCTTTGGTCCCGCGGCGCGATCGCTGGGCACGGTGGATCATGGACGAATGGTGCGTCCCGCGGACCTTGGCGTGCAGAGCGCACGGTGGCCGCTGCCCGCCCGAGCACTGCACCGGACGGCCGCCGAGCTGCGGTGGGCGTTCACGCCACCGTGGACCTGGCTGCTCGGCGTCGGAATCAACCTTGTGCTGTCCTTGCTGTGGCTCGCCTGGCAGCCCGTCGATCACACCGCTCATCGCGACTGGGTGGTCCTGGTCGGCACCTACTTCGCGTCCTTCATCTTGGCCGACGTCACAACCACCAATATTCTCGGTGCGGATCCGGTGCGGGTCCGCGCCAACCTTGCGCAGGCAATCCCGATACGCGAGCAGTTGCTCGCCAAGAACGGTGCCCTGCTTGTCATCGTCGGACTACCGACCTTGCTGCTCACCGCTGCGCTCACGGCAACCCTCGAGACGCCGCAGCGCCTGGCCATCACCTTGCCCGACGTTGCGCTGCCGATCTTTGCGTGGCTGGGGGTGGGCAACCTGGTGTCCGTGCTCCTGCCGGTCGCCGTGGTGCCGCTGCATCGCCGATGGCAGCACCGGCGCGACCGACGCGCCACCATGCGGTGGCTCTGGCACCTGCTCCTGCCCTACGCGCTGTGGTACGCCGTGGACCCCGTCGACCAGGCTCCGCGCGCGCTGCTCGGCCCGCAGCTGAACCACTCGCTCGGGCCGGATGTGCGCAGCCTGCTGCACGCGCTGGTCGGTCTGTTGATCTGGCTGATCGGCACGTGGCTCGCCGGCGTCGTGGTACGGCACCGCGGGCTGCGGTTGCGCTGAGCACTCGTCAGCCGCCCCAGGTCCACTCGGCAATCTCCGGCAGGTCCTGGAAGTGCTCGCGGACGTAGCTGTGGTGGCGCGCCAGCATCTCCCGGCAGTGCGTGGCCAGCTTCTCGCCGTTCTCCGGCACCCGCCGGGCCCGCCGCAGCGCCTCGAGCACCAGGTGGAAGCGGCTCATCTCGTTGAGCACCACCATGTCGAACGGCGTGGTGGTGGTGCCCTGCTCCATGAAGCCGCGGACGTGAAATCGTGCTGCACCGGTGCGCCCGTGCAGCAGCTCGTGCACCGCACGGGGATAGCCGTGGAAAGCGAACACGACGTCGGTGTCCCGGGTGAACAGGTCCAGGAAGGTGTCCTCACTGAACCCGTGCGGGTGCTCGGAGTGGGTGAGCAGCGCCATCAGGTCGACCACGTTGACCACCCGCACCCGGAGGTAGGGCACCCACTGGCGGAGCAGCTCCGCCGCCGCCAGGGTCTCCATCGTCGGCACGTCGCCGGCGCAGGCGAGTACCACATCGGGTTCCTGTGCGTCGTCGGGTTCGGTGCCCGCCCAGTCCCACACCGAGGCACCTGCGGCACAGTGCGTGTTGGCCGCCTCGATGTTCAGGTACTGCAGGTGCTGCTGTTTGTCGGCCACCATCAGGTTGACGTGGTCCCGGCTGCGCAGGCAGTGATCAGCGATGGACAACAGGCAGTTGGCGTCCGGTGGAAGCCACACGCGCACCACCTCCGGCGACAGCGGGATCACCGTGTCGATCAACCCGGGCCCCTGGTGGCTGAACCCGTTGTGGTCGTTGCGCCAACAGGTCGAGGTCAGCAGCACGTTCAATGACGCCACCGGTTGGCGCCACGGCAGCTCGGCGGCGTGCTGCAGCCACTTGACGTGCTGGATCAGCATCGAGGCGCTGACCATGGCGAACGCCTCGTAGCTGGCGAACAGTCCGTGCCGCCCGCTGAGCAGGTAGCCCTCCAGCCAGCCCTCGCAGAGGTGCTCGGACAGCACCTCCATCACGCGGCCATCGGGGGAGAGGTGGTCGTCGGTGGGTAGTACCTCGGCCTGCAGGCAGCGGTCGGTGGCGTCGAACACGTCCTGCAGCCGGTTGCTGGCGGTCTCGTCGGGGCAGAACAACCGGAAGTCGCCGCCACCGTCCTCGGCGCGCTCGGTGCGACGGTAGAGGTCGCGCAGCAGCTCGCCGAGGGGCTGGGTGGTCTCGTGCGACACCGTGCCGGGCCCGGGAAGCTCCAGTGCGTAGTTTTCCGTCGGCGGCACGTCCAACGCCCGAACCAGGCGGCCACCGTTGGCGTAGGGCGTGGCGCCCATCCGCTTGTCCCCACCCGGCGCCAGCGCAGCGACGTCCGCCACCAGGGCGCCCGCGGCGTCGAACAGAGTCTCCGGGGAGTAGGAGCGCAACCAGCTCTGCAGCTGCGCGAGGTGCTCGGGGTTGTCCCGGACGCCCGAGAGCGGCACCTGATGAGCCCGGAACGTCCCCTGAACCTGCACGCCGTCCACCACGTTCGGCCCGGTCCAGCCTTTGGGGGTGCGCAGAACGATGGCCGGCCACCGGGGAAAACCCTCCGGTGCCGTGTCCCCGCGGGCGGCGTCCTGGTTGCCGCGGATCTGAGCGTGGCTGTTGGTGAGCGCCTGCTCCAGATCGCCGAAGACCTGGTGCGGGTCGTCGCCGGACACCACGATCGGGTCCCAACCCTGCGAGGCCAGGAACATGCACACGTCGGCGTCGGAGCTGCGCCCGAGCACCGTCGGCCCGGAGATCTTGTATCCGTTCAGGTGCAGGATCGGCAGTACGGCGCCGTCGCGCCGCGCGTTGAGGAAGGCGGGCAGCTTCCAGGACGCCGCCAACGGACCGGTCTCGGCCTCACCGTCGCCGATGACGCAGGCCACCAGCAGATCGGGGTGGTCGAAGGCGGCGCCCGCGCCGTGTACCAGTGCGTACCCGAGCTCGCCGCCCTCGTGGATGCTGCCCGGGGTCTGCACGCTCACGTGGCTGGGAATGCCGCCGGGTGTGGAGAACTGGCGCACGAGCTTGCGCAGGCCGTCGGTGTCCGTGGAGATCCGCGGGTAAACCTCGGAGTAACTACCCTCCAGGTAGGTGTTGGCGACGAGCGCCGGGCCGCCGTGACCGGGACCGGTGATGTAGAGGCAATCGGTGTCGGTGCGCCGGATCAGCCGATTGAGCAGGGTGTAAATCATCGACAGCCCGGGGCTGGTGCCCCAGTGCCCGAGTAGTCGCGGCTTGATGTGCTCAGGCGTCAACGGCTCGCGCAGCAGCACGTTGTCCTGCAGGTAGATCTGCGCCACGGTGAGGTAGTTCGCCGCGGCCCACCACCGCAGGTCGAGCTCCAGCTCCGCATCGTCGTAGCGGCTCATTTCTCCCCTCGCAGCACGGCGGTCAGCTCGATCGGGTTGTACACCGCCGCGTCCTCGACGCGCTGCCCGTCGAGAAACAACACGGGCGTGCCGTCCGGGTCCTGGGTCTGGAACTCGCTCTCGGTGAACTGCACCCACTGCTCGTAGCGGGCGGTGCGCACCCCAGCCGC
The DNA here is from genome assembly GCA_030853285.1 of Actinomycetota bacterium. Classification (GTDB taxonomy): domain Bacteria; phylum Actinomycetota; class Actinomycetes; order Mycobacteriales; family Mycobacteriaceae; genus X156. Next base: position 4,173 of record JALYVL010000080.1, read on the forward strand.
GAAGTCGTCATCGGTGATTCCGGCCCGTTCGCCCGCGGCAAGCAGATCGTCGATGGTGAACCCGCCCGTGTGCTCCTCCGGCTGGTGGGCAAACAACTCGGTGCGGAGGTCGTCGAAGTGTCGGGACTCCGCGGCGAGGGCCAACGCGTTGCATGCCCGCACCGACTCTGGTCCCAGCATGGCCCGCATCCGGTACTCGACCGCCACAGTGCCGGCTTTGACCTCCTGACGGAGCAGCTCGGCGTTCGCCCGCTCGAACTTGGCGCAGTAGGGACACTGTGGGTCCTCGTAGACCACCAGACGTCTGGCTGCGCCCGAATAGCCTTCCAGCACGCCGCCGTTAGGAGTGTGTTCGCGGGGCATCCTCATCGTGTCGTTGTCAGCCATGCTTCCAGGATGCGCGATTCTCGGTGATCACACCGGTTGAGAGCGGCGTGCCCCGGTGCGCGTCAAGGCGCCGAGTGCGAGGAGTGCCAGTGCGGCGACCCCCAGGGCGAAGGCGATGCCCGCGGCGGTGATACCAAACGCTTGCACCGCAAAGCCCAGGCCGAGTACCGGGAGGGACAGCGCCACGTAGAGCACCACAAAAAACGTCGACGTCACCTCGGCCTTGCGTTCCGGGTCGACCTGCTCGGTGATAGCGGCGAGGCCCTTGCTGAAGCTCGTGCCCTGCCCGGCGCCGGCGATGATGGCGCCGGCGATGAGGGCGAGCATCGAGGCCTGCCACAGCGCCAGCGCGATCAGCAGCGTGCCGACCACCAGCCCGGCGCAGCCGAGGTTGACCGCACGGCGCTGCGTCATGTTGCGCAACACAATTTGCGCCACGGTCGACGCCGCGAACACGAGGAACACCACCAAGCCCGCCACCGCATGGTTGCGCACCCCCAGCACGTCGGAGAGCAGCCGCGGCGCCAGGGCGGTGAACAGGCCGAGCACGGCAAACCCCGCGAACCCGGCGATCGACGCGCTGACGAAGGTGGCTCGCACCTGCGCGGGGACGGCGAGGCGTTGCATCCGGGGGCGGGCGCCTGGTTGTACGTTCACCGTCTCCGGGCAAAGCGCCACGAGCACGGCAGCGATGGCCATGAGTCCGATGTGCACAGCGAAGTCCAGATGCAGCGGCCACGGCAGGTACTGCACGGCCAGCCCGGCCAGCAACGGGCCCAGCCCGAGGCCGCCGATGTTGGCGCCGGTGGCGACGTAGGCGGCGCGATTTTGCCAGCTCCGCGGCGCAATCTCGATCACGGCGGCGGTGGCTGTCCCGGTGAAGATGCCTGCCGAGAGGCCGGAGAAGACGCGCCCGACCAACAGCTGCCAGACACCCCCGGAGGCGAGGAAGAAGACCCCGCTCACCGCGGCGAACAGCAGGCCGACGGCGAGCATCGGACGCCGTCCCAGGCTATCCGACCAGCGGCCCAGCGCGAGCAGAGCGGCAAGCACTCCGACGGCGTACACCGCGTAGATCACGGTCAGCATCTCCACGGAGAAGCCGAGCTTGGCCTGGTACAGCGGGTACATCGGCGTCGGCATGGTGGTACCGAGCATCACCACGGCGAAGCTGAACACCAGGGCCGCGAAGGCTGCACCCTGCCGTAGGTGCGGGCGACTCATTCCCTCTCACTCTGGGGTAGCAACGATGCCGCGCGGTTGAAGCCGACGGAGTTCTGCAGCCCATCGTCAATGAGATCATCGGGAGCGGTGGCGTCATCGTCAGTGCCGACGACCGTGATGTCGCCCTTCGCCTCGTACAGCACGTAGCGGACGTCGCTCAGGCGTTGAAAACCTCGTTGTCTCAGTTGGGCATAGAGGTCGTTGTCGGTGAGGCCACACAGTCGCAGTTGTCCTCGCCGGAGCTGGCCGTGGTCGACGAGAACCCGGACCCGATGGTCGAACAGCTTGCCGAGGGTGGGGTTGAAGCGCAGCCAACTGGCGAGACGGTGCACCAGGATGAGGGTGAGCAGGGCGGCGGCGCCGGTGACGAGGGACTGGCTGCTGGCGACCGTGGTACGGCCGATGATCGCACCGATCGCCACGGCGGTCGCGAAATCGATGATCGTCCATTGCGCCAGCGTGCGGCGCTCACCGACACGGAGTCCGAGGAGCGCGATGAGGTAGATCAACGCTGCTTTGCCTGCGACCACGCCAATGCTTTGCCAGTCGCCGCTGATCCATGACACGTGGGCTCACCTCTCATCGGTTTCGGCTGCTGTGGTGGCTTGCGCCCAGTGGAGCAGACCGGACTGCCCGGCGCGCGACGGGTTGGCGCTGTTCCGGTACGTAGACTCCACCGATTGTGAGTCTCACCCTCGGAATCGTCGGACTGCCCAACGTCGGCAAGTCCAC
>JALYVL010000081.1 GCA_030853285.1 Actinomycetota bacterium
GGTCTACACCGTTGCAGATTTGAACACGAAGTCCACGACCATCCCGGTGACCCAGCCGCGCATCTACTACGGGGAGCTGATCGGCAAGTCCACCCCCGACTACGCGATCGTGGGTGACGTGCCTGGCGCGCCGCCGCGGGAGTACGACACCGACAGTTCCAGCTTCACCTACAACGGCGCCGGCGGGGTCAGCATCGGCGGCGTCGTCAACCGGCTGGCCTTCGCCGCGAAGTACGGCGAGCGCAACATCCTGTTCTCCAGCGCCGTCACCAAGGACTCCAAGATCATCTTCAACCGTGACCCGCGGGACCGGGTGCAAGCGGTGGCCCCGTGGCTCACCACCGACACCACCACCTACCCGGCCGTGGTCGACGGGCGGATCAAGTGGATCGTCGACGGCTACACCACGCTGGACTCGTTGCCCTACGCCCAGCGCACCTCACTGAACACCGCGACCGCGGACAGTCGAGGCGCCTCCACCGCGGCGCGCCAAGTCTCCAGCACCCCGGTTTCCTACATCCGTAACTCGGTCAAGGCGACGGTGGATGCCTACGACGGCACCGTCACCCTGTACTCGGTGGACGACAAGGACCCGGTGCTCAAGGCCTGGGAGGGTGTGTTCCCCGGGGTGGTCAGGCCGGGTACTGACATCTCCCCGGATCTGCGTGCGCATTTCCGCTACCCCCAGGACCTGTTCACGGTGCAGCGCGACCTGCTCACCCGCTACAACGTGTCGGACCCCAAGGAGTTCTTCCAGAACAACGGCTTCTGGTCGGTCCCCGCCGACCCGACCGTGGACAACAACAACGGCCACGCACCCCAACCGCCCTACTACGTCCAAGCCGCGGACCCCACGACCGGCACGTCCTCCTTCCAGCTGACCAGCGCCCTCGTGGGTCTCAACCGGGAGTTCCTTTCCGCCTCCATGAGCGCCAGCTCCAACCCCGACACCTACGGCCAGATCACCGTGCTGAAGCTGCCGACCGATACCCAGACCCAAGGTCCGCAGCAGGTGCAGAACTCGATGCTGTCCGCGCCGCAAGTGTCGCAGGAGCGCAACCTGCTGGGCCAGCAGTCCACCAAGATCGAGTACGGAAACCTGCTCACCCTGCCGGTGGGCAAGGGTGGTCTGCTCTACGTCGAGCCGCTCTACATCGAACGCTCCGCGCAAGCCTCGTCCTACCCACAGCTGGCGCGGGTCCTGGTCAGCTACCACAACCAGGTCGGCTACGCCCCCACCCTGGCTCAGGCCCTCGACCAGGTCTTCGGCACCGGCGCCGGGTCGGGAACCACCGCACCGGCCAACCCCACCAGCCCGCCGACGTCGGGGGCCACGCCGACTCCGAGTAGCCCGCCTGCGACGACGAGTACCGCCCCACCGCCGCCGGGGGCCCTACCCGTGCCGCAAGCAGTCGACAACCTCAACACCGCACTGCAGAACCTGAAGACGGCGCAGGCCGGCGGCGACCTCGCCGCGATCGGCCAGGCGCTGACCAAGCTCGACACGGCGGTCAAGGCCTACCAGCAGGCAACCCGGCCGGGAACAGCCGGTGCTGCTGCCCCGCCGACCACCACGGCGGGCGCACCCCCCTCGGCCACCGCGTCTGCAACCCCCTCGACCACGCCGCCCGCAACGGTGGCGCCGTAACCGCCGAATGCTGAACTTTCCCACCGGTCAGCGAGCAAGGTTCGTCCCCATGCCCTGCACTTGCCCCGCGGTCGGGGCGCGGCCCACCGCCGAGGGTGAGGACCAAGCGGGTCACGACAACGACCTGTTGCGCCCGAATCCGTCGCTGCCTCGTCGAGGTCATGCCAGTCCTGAAAGGCCGGTAGGCCCTGCTCTGGGGTGTGCGCGGCTGACCTGGCCAGCACCCAGCCCGCCCCGCCGACGATGTCGCTGCCGCACAGTCGGCGGCGAAGGGGCTCCAGCGCACCAGACGACGAACGCGGCGATCAGCCGTCGATGTCGGCACACCAGCCACCCGGGCCGAACATCGATGGTCAGCGGGTGGGGTCCGCAGTGTGCTCGTCCGCGCCCGCGCGGGCGGGGTTGGCGCCTTGTTCGCGGCGGCGGCGTCGGCCCACGACGATCAGGGCGGCGGCGAGGCCCACGATGATCAGGGCGGCGAGGGCGTAGGTGGGTCCGTGGAAGGCGTCGGCGATGGCCTGCCAGTTGCCGCCGACGGCGTATCCGGCCCAGCCCAGGGCCAGGGTCCAGGGGATGCACCCGGCGAGGGTGTAGAGACCGAACCGGAGCGGTGGCATCTTCGCGAAGCCGGCGGGCAGCGAGATGAAGGTGCGGACCACGGGCAGCAGGCGACCGAAGAACACCGCCTTGGTGCCGTGCCGGTTGAACCAGCCCTCGGCCCGGTCGATGTCGTCGTTGCGGAGCAGGATGTAGCGGCCCCAGCGTCGCCACGCGGCCTGCCCGCCGTAGAGACCGATTCCCCAGGCGGAGTAGCTGCCGACGACGTTGCCGGCGACCCCGGCGGTGACCACGAGGGCCAAGTTCAAATGGACCCCGGTGACCGCGCCGGCGGCCAACGCACCACCGAAGAGCATCGTCAACTCCGAGGGGACGGGGATGCAGGCCGACTCCGCCAGCATCAGCACAAAAATTGCCAGGTAGCCGTAGTCGGCGATGAACTGCTGCACAGCTACCTCGCTCCTTTTCGCCCCGTCGGGCTTCTCGTGGTTGCTTGACCACTCAGGTTACGGCCGTGCCCACGGATTGACCGACTGCTGACACCGCGCGCCTTCCCGGGGTGTCGGCGCACGGCACACGATTACGCCGATGGTGGAAAGCAGTCTTGGCCTCAGGCGTCGCGCCGGCGCAGCATCACCGCTGCCGCGCCGAGGGCCACGGCCGCATAGAGGCAGAACACCACGAAACCGGCCCACGGCGACAGCGCCGCGGGGTGGCCCGCAACGGTGGTGATGACTTGCCCGGCGCTGCTGGGCAGGTACTTGTCGAGGGCGCTGGACACGCTGGTCGGCAGGAAGTGCACGATGATCGGCAGCACGAACAGCAGCCCGAACAGGGCGGAGATACCCGCGGCGGTGCTGCGCAGCAGGCTGCCCCACCCGATGCCCAGCACACCGACCACGGTCAGGTACAGCGCCGCCCCGAACACCGCCCGGGCCACCCCCGCCTGGGTGAAGGACGTTGGATGTGCTGGCCGGTCAGGATGGACTGGCCGGTGAAGAAGGCAATCAGCACCGAGGGGATGGTGACCACCAGGGTCACTGCGGCGAACACCACAGTCTTGGCCCACAGCACCGGCTCACCGGGTGGGGACCGCGGCGAAGGTGGAGCGGATGGAGCCGGTCGCGTACTCGCCGGCGACCAGCAGCACCCCCAGGACGCCGACGGCCAGCTGAGCCAGCAACACCCCGCTCAGGCGGGTGGTGGTCGGATCGAAACTGGCCAGATCTTGGGGGTCGTGGGGCGGCCAGTGCGTCACGGTGACCACCGGCACCAGCACCGCGAGTCCGATGATGACCACCGCCGCGGCCAGCAGGGAGAACCGTGAACGTCAGGTCACCCACGGCGGTCTGGCTGCCATAGGACTTGCTCAGCCCACGCGCTTCGATCATCGAATGCCACCCTCGTCCCCCTGCCGTGTGCTCAGGCGCGGACGTGGGACAGGACGATGTCGGCCACGGCGGCGCCCCGGGCGGGCGCCTGCTCAGGGCTGAAGGCGGTCGGGCCCAGGGTCAGGGTGACGGAATAGGTGCCGGCGGAAGCGAGCAGCACCGGTCCGTCGGGCAACGCCAAGTACATGCCCGTGGTCTGGCCCACGGCGATGGGTATCGGGTTCACCCCCGGGGTGCGCAGGGCCTCGACGTTGACCGGAACCCGGGCCGCGGCGGCGGCGGCGTCGCGGTAGGAGGTTGCGCTCACCTGCAGTGCGTAGCCGCCGGTTGGGGAGGGGATCCCGTAGCTGCAGGTGATCCGGCCGGTGAGCCCGACCGCGGGGCTGGGTTGGCCCAGGACAGTGCGCACCACCACGGACAGCGGAAGCCCGAGCGTGGCATCCAGGCGCTTCCCGTCAATGAGGTCCTGGCACGTGGTGGGCAACCCGGGCCGGGTGGCGGGCGGGGTGCTCGGCGCGGTGGTCGCGGTCCTCGGGACGGTCGGCACGACCGGTGGCGCAGCCACGGAAGCCCCCAGGGAACAGCCCGCGGCCACCCATGCGGCGCCCACCGCCCCCGCTACCACCACTGACCGCATGCCCTCGATGGTAAGGCGCGGTGCCGCGGTACCCGCGCAGCTCCGGGTCCTGCCGCAGCGGCCCCCGGCGCCGCTTCGGTCGCCGGCCACCGTGGCGTCGCAGGGATCTCTCGGCCCACCGGGCGCTCTGGTTCCCTCCCGTGATTGGCTGATCCTCGACGGGAAGGGGTCCGCGGAACGGGTCGGCGTGCTGGCCCGGTAAGCCGGTGTTCGCAGGGCCGGGAGGAGGTGCGCGAGGAGTGACGCCGGGATGGGTTGTCGTGGCGCTCAGTCTGAGCGCGGCTCTGGCGTTCGCCGTCTCCTCCTCGCTCAAGCACACCAGCGCCGGGCAGGTGCCCGATGCGCAGGATCTGCACCTGCGGTCGGTGGGCCGGTTGGTGCTGGGGACAGTGGCGCATCCCTTGTGGTTGGGGGGCATCGTCGCCGACGTGGTGGGGTTGTCACTGCAGGTCGTTGCGCTGCATCTGGGGGCGCTGGGGGTGGTGCAACCGTTGCTGGTCAGCGGACTGTTGTTCGCGCTGATCCTGCGTCAACGCACCCGCCGCTACACCAGCCACCGGGAGATCGGCTGGGCGCTGGTGTTGACCCTGTGCCTGGCCGGGTTTCTTTTGCTGGCGGGCACCGCGCATCAATCGGGGAGCAATGAGCCAGCCGATCGGGTACCGGCGGTGGCGGCCGCGGGGATCGGGGTGGTGCTGGCGATCGGGTGTGTGCTGCTCGGGCGCCGCCAGAGCCCGGGGGGCCGCTCGGCTGCCTGCTGGGGGTGGCGGTCGGCACCATCTACGCCGCCACCGCCGCCTTGTTGAAGGCCCTGACCGGCATTGCGCTGCACGGCCCGGTGGCGTTGTTCACCAGTTGGCAGCTGTATGCAGTGGTGGTAGCGGGGGCCGGTGGATTGCTGCTCAACCAATTGGCCTTCCAGGCCGGCCCGTTGGCGTCCAGCCTGCCCGCGATCTCCACCGTGGATCCCTTGTTCAGCATCGCTCTGGGGGTGATCATCTACGACGAGCAGATCCGCCACGGAGTGGTTCCCGGCCTGGGGCTTGGGGCCCTGTTGCTGGTGCTGGGTGTCGCGGTCATCCAACTGGCCCGCGCCGGGATCGCGGCCCCGACCTCACCCGAGCCCGCGGAAACCACCTGATGCCGGTCGGTTACAGGCGGTCGAGGCGGGTCACGGCGCATCACCAACGAGTATCGCCTCGTCTCCAAGATCGCTGACGACCAGATCCGCATCGCTGCCTGGCGGTATCACCACGAATGCTGAGACCGACCGCTCACCGATCCGCTGTCGGGACGCTCTCGAGAGACGCGATGACGTCGTGCCGTTACCTGTTCCTTTCAAAAGTGTGATGTTCGGGGGTGAACAACTCGGCTCCGGTGCTGAGAACGAGGGACGCGAACAGGATCCCGGCGAGCAGCAGGAGGACACCGGCGAGCACCCGGTGCCGGTGTAGTGCGGTGAGGGCGGCGGTGCCCACGGGGATGCTGGCGGCGAACAAGTCACGCAAGGCCTCTGCCAGAGGTATCGGCGCTCGTGGGGAGTGGGAGTTCAGAGCAGCATGGCTCACCGGCAGATCTGCTGTGAGGGGGATCAGCTCGTGGCGCATTCGGGCGGCGTAGACGGTGGTGAGTCGTTCCTCGGCTTCGGTCAGGGTGAGCATGCCGGCACCGAGAGCTTCCTGCACGAGGTGCGCGACGTGGTTTCGGTCGGCATCCGAGGCGCGCCACCCGGGTGGGGTGGGGGCCGGCGGTGGGGGTGAGCCGTCAGCGGCTTGGGTCATGACGTTGCCTTTCGTGTTAGCGCTGCTGCCCGAGGCGCAGGGCAGGACTGCGTCCCCAGGTCGGCCAGCTGCGCCGGGTCATCGTCGCGGGATCACCGGACCGGTTAGTGACCTGCTTGCACGGTGTTGCCTTGCAGGGTGACCTGCACGGTGTGGGTGCCACCGGTGGAATCCTGCACAGTGAGCCTGAGCCTGTCCCCCGGTGCGTGGGAGCGGATCGCGGCCACGAGGGAGTCCCCATCGGGGATGACGCGGTCGTCGACCTTGGTGACCACACTGCCCGCGGTGATACCGGCCTTGTCGGCGGGGCCTCCCGGGGACACCGCGGCGATGATCGCACCGGTGGCGGTGCTCGCCGCGGGGGCGGGGGTGGCGGTGATGCTGACGCCCAGCACGGCTTGGGTGGCGGTGCCCTGGGTGATCAGTTCCTGGGCGATGCGGTTGGCCTGGTCGATGGGGATGGCGAAGCCAAGCCCGATCGAGCCGGACTGG
>JALYVL010000082.1 GCA_030853285.1 Actinomycetota bacterium
AGGCGCGCAGATCGACCGTTTCGTCCGTTCGCTGATCGCTGCTGCTGCGGGCGCGCCCACCCCCGCCGACGGTTACGCCGGCGTCTACATCGCCGACATCGCCGCGCAGGTCCTCGCCGAGCGTCCGGAGGTACTGAGCCTGCCCGAGCAAGAACAGCACGCCGCGTTCCGCACTGTCGGCGTCGAGCTCATGTTCGCCGAGATCAAGCGGACCCTGCATGATTTCCGCACCGACTTCGACGTCTACTTCCATGAGCGTTCGCTGTTCGACTCCGGAGCAGTCGACACGGCGGTCGCGACGCTCAAGGCCTCGGGCAACCTGTACGAGGCCGACGGCGCCTGGTGGCTGCGCTCCAGCGACTTCGGTGACGACAAGGACCGCGTGGTCGTCAAGAGCAACGGCGAGTCTGCTTACATCGCGGGGGACATCGCCTACTTCCAGGACAAGCGCGCCCGCGGTTTCGACCTGTGCATCTACATGCTCGGGGCCGACCACCACGGCTACATCGGCAGGCTCAAGGCGGCGGCCGCGGCCTTCGGTGACGATCCGGACACCGTCGAGGTGCTCATCGGCCAGCTGGTCAACCTCGTCAAGGACGGGGTGCCGGTGAAGATGAGCAAGCGGGCAGGCACCGTGCTCACCCTGGAGGACTTGGTGGAGGCGGTCGGTGTGGACGCGGCGCGCTACTCGCTGATTCGCTCGTCGGTCGACTCCAACATCGATCTGGACCTGGACCTGCTCACCAAGCAGAGCAACGACAACCCGGTGTTCTACGTGCAATACGCGCACGCCCGCCTCAGTGCGCTGACCCGGGCGGCCGAGCAGCTTGATATCCACTGGGACGCCGCCGATTTCGGTCTGCTCACGCACGAGCGCGAGGGCGCACTGATCCGGACGTTGGGGGAGTACCCGCGGGTGCTGGCCAGTGCCTCCGAGCTCCGTGAGCCGCACCGGGTGGCCCGCTACCTGGAGGAGCTTGCCGGCACCTACCACCGCTTCTACGACTCCTGCCGCGTACTACCGCAGGGCGACGAGCAGGCCGCGCCGTTGCACAGCTCTCGCCTGGCCCTGTGCGCCGCCTCCCGGCAGGTGCTGGCCAGCGGCCTGGGCATGCTCGGCGTCAGCGCGCCGGAGCGAATGTGAGTGCCCACCCCGCCGGCCCCCGCCACGGTGATGCGGGCAACGTCACCGGACACGTGTCCTTCGGCGACCTGCCGGAGCGGCCGTCCACCGCGGCTGAGCTGGCGGAGCTGGACCCTGCGGTGTGGCCCGAGGGCGCCCGGCGCGGGGCGGACGGTGCGGTCCGGTTGGCCGGTGTCGACGTCCGCGCGCTGGGCGCCCAGTACGGGACGCCGCTGTTCGTGCTGGACGAGGACGACTTCCGTTCGCGCTGCCGGGAGATGGCGGCGGCATTCGGCTCCCCGGCGAACGTGCACTACGCGGCCAAGGCGTTCCTGTGCGGCGCGGTCGTCCGGTGGGTGGCCGAGGAAGGGCTGTCCCTCGACGTCTGCTCCGGCGGCGAGCTGGCCGTGGCGCTGCACGCAGACTTCCCCGCTGATCGAATTGCCATGCACGGCAACAACAAGTCGGTCGCCGAGCTCATCGCAGCCGTGCACGCCGGTGTCGGGGCCGTGGTCATCGACTCGCTGCAGGAAATCCAGCGGCTCGACGAGGTGGCGCGCAACCACTGCACCGTGCAGGACGTGTTCATCCGGATCACCGTCGGGGTGGAGGCGCACACCCACGAGTTCATCGCCACCGCGCACGAGGACCAGAAGTTCGGCTTCTCCCTCGCCGGTGGTGTCGCGGCCGAGGCTGCGGCCCGCGTGCTCGCGGCGCCCAACTTGCGTCTGGTCGGGTTGCACAGTCACATCGGCTCGCAGATCTTCGACGTGGATGGCTTCGAGGTGGCGGCGCACCGGGTCGTGGGTCTGCTCCGGGAGCTCACCGACACACACGGCGCGGCTGCCCTGGCCCAGGTCACCACCCTGGACCTCGGGGGTGGCATGGGGATCTCCTACCTGTCCTCGGACGACCCGCCGCCGGTGGACCAACTGGCCGACAAGCTGCGACACATCGTGCGCGCGGAGTGCGCTGCTGCTGGGCTGGCCGAGACTGTGGTGGCGGTCGAGCCCGGGCGGGCGATAGTGGGGCCCACGACGGTGACGCTCTACGAGGTGGGCACCCTTAAGGACGTGAGCCTGGGGGCGGCGACCGAGCACCGCCGCAACACCCGTCGCTACGTCAGCGTGGACGGTGGCATGAGCGACAATGTGCGCACCGCGCTGTACGACGCGCGCTACGACTGCCGGCTGGTCTCCCGGGCCAGTGACGCGGAGCCCGTGGTGTCCCGGGTGGTGGGCAAGCACTGCGAGAGCGGAGACATCGTGGTCCGCGACACCTGGCTGCCCGCCGACCTCGCAGCTGGCGACCTGGTTGCCGTCGCGGCGACGGGCGCCTACTGCTACTCGATGTCCAGCCGGTACAACATGCTCACCCGTCCCGCCGTGGTCGCGGTGCGCGACGGGGTAGCCCGGTTGATCCTGCGCCGCGAGACCACCGCCGACCTGCTCAGCTTGGAGGTGTCATGAGCGAGCGCGGCGACGTGGGGGGGCCGGCACTGACCGTGCCGCGCACCATCGGAGTGGCGCTGCTGGGCTGTGGCACGGTAGGCAGCGAGGTCGTGCGGCTGCTGGCCTCACAGTCCGCGGAGCTGACGGCGCGTATTGGCGCTCCGGTCGTGCTCCGGGGTATCGCCGTGCGTAGGGCCAACCGGCACCGCGACGTCCCCGCCGAGCTCCTTACCACCGACGCCGCCACCCTGATAGCCCGTGCGGACGTAGACGTGGTCGTGGAAGTGGTCGGCGGCATCGAACCGGTGCGGAGCCTGCTGCTCGACGCGTTGCGGGCGGGCAAGTCCGTTGTCACCGCCAACAAGGCGCTGCTGGCCGAGCACACGGCCGAGCTGGCCGAGGCGGCGGATGCCTCGGGGGCGGACCTGTACTTCGAGGCGGCGGTGGCCGGAGCGATCCCGATCGTGCGGCCGATGCGCGAGTCGTTGGCCGGTGACCGGATCACCAAGGTGGTCGGCATCCTCAACGGCACCACCAACTTCATCCTCTCCGCCATGGACGCCAGCGGCGCCGGTTACGCGGAAACCTTGGAGGAGGCGGGCAGGCTCGGTTACGCCGAGGCCGACCCGACGGCCGACGTGGACGGTTTCGACGCCGCGGCCAAGGCAGCGATTCTGGCCAGCTTGGCCTTTCATACGCGCGTGACTGCGGCGGACGTGTACCGCGAGGGTATTCGCCAGGTCACCGCCTCTGACCTCGTCGCGGCGAACGCCTTGGGCTGCACGGTGAAGCTGCTTGCCCTGTGCGAGCGGGTAGTGGGCGCCGATGGCACCGAGCGGGTGTCTGCGCGTGTTCATCCGGCGATGGTGCCGCGAACGCACCCGCTGGCCGGGGTCGACGGCGCTTATAATGCGGTTGTCGTCGAGGTGGAGGCGGCGGGGCGGCTGATGTTCTACGGCCAGGGGGCCGGGGGAGCGCCGACCGCCTCGGCGGTACTCGGCGACCTGGTAGCCGTCTCGCGCAACTTGGTGCACGGCGGGCGCGGTCCCCGCGAGTCGACCTACGCAGACCTCGGGGTCGCGCCCATGGGGGAGACCCCCACCCGCTACCACGTCAGTATGGAGGTCGCCGACCGTGCCGGTGTGCTCGCCGCCGTGGCCACCGAGTTCTCCCGGCGCGGGGTCAGCATCTCGGTGGTGCGCCAGGTCGGCCACGGCGAGGGTGCCTCGTTGGTGGTGGTCACGCATACCGCGTGCGACTCCGCGTTGGCCGATACCGTCGCCGCCCTGCGTGAATCAGAGTTCGTCAACGCTGTGACCAGTGTCCTCCGGGTAGAAGGTGGAACCGCATGACTTCACTAGCCCATCCCACGGCCGTGCATCGTGCCTGGCCCGGAGTCATCGAGGCCTACCGACCGCGGCTTGGGTTGGCTGAGGGCACCAGGGTGATCACCCTGCGCGAGGGCGGAACACCGCTGGTGCCTGCGGAGCACCTGTCCGAGCTGACCGGGTGCGAGGTGCACCTCAAGGTCGAGGGCGCCAATCCCACCGGTTCGTTCAAGGACCGTGGCATGACGATGGCCATCACGGACGCCTACGCCCGCGGGCAGCGTGCGGTCATCTGCGCCTCCACCGGCAACACCTCGGCATCGGCCGCCGCCTACGCCGCGCGTGCGGGGATGACCTGCGCCGTGCTGATCCCCCAGGGCAAGATCGCGATGGGCAAGCTCGCCCAGGCGGTGATGCACGGGGCCAAGATCGTGCAGGTACACGGTAACTTCGACGACTGTCTGGAGCTGGCCCGCAAGACCACTGCCGAGTTCGAGACCATCGCTTTGGTCAACTCGGTGAACCCCGCGCGCATCGAGGGGCAGAAGACGGCCGCCTTCGAGGTCTGCGACGCGCTGGGTCGGGCGCCGGACGTGCACTGCCTACCGGTGGGCAACGCGGGCAATATCACCGCGTACTGGAAGGGCTACCGCGAGTACCACGCCGAATCGATCACCGAGGTACTGCCCAAGATGTTGGGCGTGCAGGCAGCAGGTGCGGCCCCGCTCGTGCACGGTGCGCCGGTGAAGGACCCCGAGACGATCGCCACTGCCATCCGCATCGGCTCGCCGGCGTCGTGGAACGGCGCGATGGCCGCCAAAGATGAGTCGGCGGGCGCATTCCGTGCAGCCAGCGACAACGAGATTCTGGCCGCATACCGCCTGGTTGCGGCCCGCGAGGGAGTATTCGTGGAACCGGCCTCGGCGGCCAGCGTCGCCGGACTGCTTGCGGCCCACGCCGATGGCTGGCTCGAGCCGGGCTCGCTCGTGGTCTGCACCGTCACCGGGCACGGGCTGAAGGACCCGGCGACGGCGCTGCTGAACATGGTGGAGATCGAGCCCATCGGCGTCGACCCGGTTGCCGTGGCCCAAGCGCTCGAGCTGGCCTGACCCGTGGGTCCGCTTCCCGCCGGCCGTACGGTCACCACGAGCACGGGTGGCGTGCAGGTGCAGGTGCAGGGCGAAGGTGCCGGGGAAGTCGCCACGGACTGCTCCCACCTTGTGGTGCGCGCCATCCGCTCGGGCTTGCAGCTGGCCGGTCTGGACGTCACGGACGTGGCGGGGCAGGGCTTAGATGTGTTGTGCCGCAACGCGATACCTCACTCGCGCGGGTTGGGATCCTCCGCGTCGGCGGTGGTAGCCGGCCTGGCTGTGGCGCGTGGTCTTTGCCGGTCAGACATCTCTGACGACGCGCTGATCCAACGCTCGTCGGAGTTCGAGGGCCATCCGGACAACGCCTCGGCCAGCGTCCTTGGTGGTGCCGTCGTCTCCTGGGCGGTCGGTCTCGCCGGAGGCGGCTGCCGCTACCGCGCGGTGAGACTGCCCGTGCATCCCGACATCGTTCCGGTGGCGCTGATACCGGACGAGAAGTCGTCCACCGCATTGACCCGCGGGATGTTGCCCGCACAGGTGCCGCACGAGGACGCAGCCTTCAACACCTCCCGCAGCGCGCTTGCCGTGCTCGCGCTGACCAGCCGCCCGGACTTACTCCTTGATGCGACCGACGATCGTTTGCATCAAGCGCAGCGTGCGCCGGCCATGCCCGTGACGGCTGCGTGGATCAGCCGTCTCCGGCGCGCTGGCATCGCCGCGGCGATCTCGGGGGCTGGGCCAACGGTCCTGGCGCTCACGGTCGGTGGTCTGCCACCGGCCCTGCGAGAGCAGGCGGCAGCGGAGGGCCTCGAGGTGCTCGACCTACCCGTGGCCTGCGGCGTACAGACGGTGAGTTGATCGGGCGCGCACAGGTTCCTCGGCGTGGCGAACGGGGTTGCTGTTGCCGCCCGCGGGGAGTACGGCTACGCTCAACCTGTCTAGCCACCGTGAGCGTTGATGCCGGTGCCCTACCCAGAGTTTTCTCGGGGACGATCAATTGACTGTTTCGGGCATTGATCGAGTAGGTGCACAACGGCGGTACAACCCTCACTACGACTGACATTCTGTCGGCTCGGTCGAGAGCACGGCGGAGCCCTCCGAGTCTGGCGCGCGGCGTCAGATCCCGGTTCGAACCCTTGGTGCTGCATGCGCACGCCGAGGAAGGAAAGGACATCCGTGACCGATACGGACCTCATCACCAGCCCAGCACCTGACGCTGCCAGTGCAGCTCCCCGCCGTCGCGGCGGGTTGACGGGGATGGTGCTCGCAGACCTGCGCGGGCTCGCCTCCGAGATGGGCATCAGCGACACCGCAGGCATGCGTAAGGGCGATCTCATCGTCGCCATCAAGGCGCGCCAGTCCGGAACGAACGGTGCCGCGGTCAAGTCCGCCGCTGCCGAGAACGGCACTGGACAAGCCACCGTCGCGAAGAACCGCCGTTCCGAACCGGCTGCCGCGGCGCCCCGCAC
>JALYVL010000083.1 GCA_030853285.1 Actinomycetota bacterium
TCCCCGGGACGCAGCACTACGGGGTTCGGGTCGTCGACGTCGGGGACCAAGGGATCCGCCAGCCACACCACGCGCTCCTCGTCGGCGTGTCCGACGACGAGCGCCCGCTGACCGCCGTCGAGCAGCTCACGCAGCGCCGACACCTCACCAACGCGTTCGTAACCGGTGCTCTCCACCACGGTGAGCGCCTCGTTCAGCCGAACCGTCTGGCCACTTTTGAGCCCCCCGATCCCGACCGCGGGGGAGCACACCAACCGCATCCGACGGCCGGAGGTGAAGACGTCGACGGTGTCGTCAGCGTTGGCCCCGAGGAAGACCCCGTAGCCGCTGGGCGGTTGCGCGAGACGGTCGACTTCCTCCTGCAGGACGAGCAACTGCTGCCGGGCGTCCTTGAGGATCTCCAGCAGCTTCGCGTTGCGCTCGGTCAGCGAGTCGATCTTGCGGACGGCATCCACCGCAGGCCCGTTGTCGTCGGCCTGCTCGGCCCGATCTGATGCGCTCACCGGCGTCTCCTCCCGTAGGAACCCCCACGCTACCGGGGAGCGCCGACACAAGCCTCGCGACGGTCCGCACGCGCACAGTCTGCGCCGACGGAAACCGACGAAGGAGTCGTCATGGTGGCTCACTCGTGACGACGCCTACGCCGAGGGGTGGGACGGCAGCACGGAAGGCAGTACCGTTTCGCCGGAAACGCACGATTCGGCGGTAGGAAGGCGTGGGTTGATGTCAGGTCCTTACGGTAACGATCCCTACGGCGCGTCGCAGGGCGCGGGTGACGGCATGAACGGACCCGACCCGACGCGGCAGTTCCCGCAGGCAGGAGGCGGCTACCCAGCACCGCCGGCCTACGGGCCGCCCGCGACGGCACCGCCGGGGCCAGGTGGTCCGCCCAAGCGCAACCTCGGCCCGTGGCTGGGTGGTGCTGCCGCAGTGGCTGTGCTGCTCGTCGTCGGGCTGATCCTGTTCTTCACCCTTGGCAACCACAGCGACGCGCCCACCGCCGCCGGGACCACCAGCGCAACGACGGCTGCGCCGAGCACCACCACGAGCATGCGGGCGACCGCCGTACCGCCCCTGCCCAGCTCACTGGCCACCGTCAGCCCTGGGCCCACCTCCCCGCGTCCGACCTCCTCGCGTCCGACCTCTGCTCGTCCCACGCCGAGCACCAGAACGGCTGCGCCGACCTCGGGCGCCGCATTGATTCCGGCCAACCCCGATCAAGTTGCCCAGATCACGACTCTGGCGAAGGCGCTGGTGGACGGCATCAGCAAGGGCGACATGCCGGCCATCGCCCGGATTACCTGTGGAACTCTGGCTTCCAGTCTCGGCTCGGGCGCAAGCGAACCGGATCCGACGGTGTACGACCACGTCGACAACATCAAGGTCAGCCCGGATGGGAGTGCCGGCTCGGTGGACGTGTTCGCCTACACGGTCAAAAGCGGTCCCCCGGCGGATGCGGTGACCTTCATTCTGCAGAAGCAGGGCGCGGCGTGGAAGGCCTGCGACATCAGTCAGTAGCGCTCAGCCTTTGCTGGGCCGACGCTGCGGGCGTGGCGTCACCGCGCCTTCGGCGAGACGGCGGGCGCGGATCAAGAATGCGGTATGTCCCTGCATGCGGTGTTCGGGGCGCACGGCCAGGCCCACGACGTGCCAGGCACGCACCAGCGTCTCCCATGAGTACGGCTCCGTCCAGCATTCCTGCGCCCGCAACGCCTCGACCACCCGGGAGAGCTGCGTCACCGTCGCTACGTACACCACCAAGACGCCACCGGGAACGAGCACGTCCTTCACGGTGGGCAGCACCTGCTCCGGCGAGAGCATGTCCAGCACCACCCGGTCCACCTCACCGACGAACTCGGTCACGTCGGCCACGGTCAGATCCCAGTTGGCCGGGCGCTCGCCGAAGAACGTCTCCACGTTGCGCACCGCGTGCACGGCATGATCTTCGCGCTGCTCGTAGGAGGTCACTCGCCCCTGCGGCCCGACGGCACGGAGCAAGGAGCAGGTGAGCGCTCCCGAACCTGCGCCGGCTTCCAGAACCCTTGCCCCTGGGAAGACGTCACCCTCGTGCACGATCTGCGAAGCGTCCTTGGGGTAGATGACCTGAGCGCCACGCGGCATGGAGAGCACATAGTCGGTGAGCAACGGGCGCAGCGCCAGGTAGGCGGTGCCGTTGGCGGATTTCACGACGCAACCCTCTGGCGCCCCGATGAGCTCATCGTGGGCCACCGCGCCGCGGTGGGTGTGGTACTCCCCGCCCGCGGCCAGCACGATGGTGTAGTGGCGCCCCTTGCTGTCGGTCAGTTGAACTCGGTCGCCGACGCGGAAGGGGCCGGTGTGCGCCATCGGGGGTGCTCCTCGCTGGAAGTGCGGGTGTGGAGACCGCGGATTGTCGGGCCCAGCGCCTAGGGTGCCAGGCATGAGTGACGCGACCAATTCAGCGCTTGCTTCTGCGGCGCCTATCCCCGCAGCGCCTATCTCTGCAGGGGCTGTGCGGCGGCCCGCCTTGTCGCCCTCCCGGGCCGGTGATTTCAAGCAGTGTCCGCTGCTGTACCGCTTCCGCGCCGTCGACCGTATTGCGGAAACGCCCAGTACGGCCCAGGTGCGGGGCACCGTGGTGCACGCCGCGTTGGAACAGCTCTACACGCTGCCTGCCGCCGAGCGTGATCTGCCGCGGGCCAACGCGCTCGTCGAGCCGGCCTGGGCGCAGACCCTGCAGGAGTCACCGGAGCTGGCAGAGATGTTCAGCGCCGCGGAGCTGCCGGAGTTCCTCACGGCCGCACAGGCATTGGTGGCACGGTATTTCACCATGGAGGACCCCACCCGTTTCGACCCCGAGGCGTGTGAGCTGCGGGTCGAGATCGAGCTCGACGACGGCGTGCTGCTACGGGGGTTCATCGACCGCGTCGACGTGGCGCCCACCGGTGAGCTGCGCGTCATCGACTACAAGACCGGCGCCGCACCCCGCGAGATCGGCGAGGCCAGGGCCATGTTTCAAATGAAGTTCTATGCGGTGGCCCTGTGGCGTCTGCGTGGCGTGGTGCCCGCCCAGCTGCGGCTGATGTATCTGGCCGATGGGCAGATGCTGACCTACTCGCCGGACGAGGAGGAGTTGCGCCGGTTCGAGCGGACGCTCTCGGCGATTTGGCAGGCCATCCTGAAAGCCGGCCTCACGGGTGATTTTCGGCCGAACCCGAGCAGATTGTGCGACTGGTGCGACCACAAATCGCGCTGTCCCTCCTTTGGCGGCACTCCCCCGCCCTACCCGGGCTGGCCCGAGGTACCGGATGCGGGCGAGGCCACGGCATTGGAGCGGGTGGGATGAGCCGTCCGATCCCACCGGCCGACGCCGCCTACTACCGACTTTTGCAGCCCGCCGCCGACGGTGCAGAGCGCTTTGCCTCCACCGAGCACACCGTGGGCCCGTGGTCCGAGGTGATGCAGCACATGAGCCCCCCTTCGGCCCTGCTGGTGCGGGCACTGCAGCGGTGCGACCCCCGCCCGAATACCCGATTGACCAGGGTGACGGTGGAGGTGCTGGGAGCGGTCCCCTGGGCCGAGCTCACCGTGCGCACCCACGTGAGCAGGCCGGGCCGCCAGGTCGAGATGCTGATCGCCGAACTATCGGCGGTAGCCAGCTCCGGGGCCGAACGGGTGGTGGTGCGCGCGAGCGCCTGGCGGATGGCGACCATTGACACCGCCCAGGCGGCTGTGCGCACCGAGGCGAGTTTGGCGGGCAGGGACGGTGGTGTGCAGCATGAGCTGCCCCCGATCTGGGTGCCGGGCTACGTGGACACCATCGAGTGGTCGTGGCTGCACGGCTTCCTGGACGCCCCCGGTATCGGCATCGCCTGGGGCCATCCTCGGGTTCAGGTGGTGGCCGGAGAGCACCCCACCGCACTCGAGTCGTTGTTCGCCGTGGTCGACTCCGCCAACGGCATCGGTTCACCACTAGACGTGCGCGAGTGGACCTTCCTCAACACAGACCTCAGCGTGCACCTGTATCGCGAGCCGGTCGGTGCCTGGACGGGAGTCGCAGCAAGCACTGACGTCGGCCCGGACGGCGTGGGGCTGTGTTCCGCGGTGCTGCACGACGAGCTCGGCCCGGTCGGGCGGTCGGCGCAGATCCTGCTGGTGCGCCCACGACCGTGAAGGTCCGGTTCACAGCCGACAGGTACGGATGTCGGAGGCGAGGATGGCCTTGACCCCCAGCGCTGCCAGGTCGTCCATCACGGGGTTGACGTCCTTGCGGTTGACCATCGCCCGCACCGCCACCCAGTGCTCGTCGGCCATCGGTGACACCGTGGGCGATTCCAGGCCGGGGGTGAGCTCCAGAGCCTGGCTCATCAGCTGTCGCGGGCAGTCGTAGTCCAGCATCATGTACTGCTGGGCGAAGACCACCCCCTGCACGCGGGCGGCCAGCTGGTCGCGTGCTGCGTCGCCGGCGGGTGCCCCCTGACGTTCGATGAGCACCGCTTCGGAGGCGCAGAGCACGTCGCCGAAGGCCACCAGGTCGTGTTGGCGCAGCGTGCGCCCGGAGCCGACCACGTCGGCGATAGCATCGGCCACGCCGAGCTGGATGGAGATTTCCACCGCCCCGTCCAACCTGATCACCGTGGCCGCAATCCCTCGGGCCGCGAGGTCGATCTCGACCAGGCGCGGGTAGGAGGTGGCGATCCGGAGCCCGGCCAGGTCCTCCGGCGACCACTGCTTACCGGCGGGCGCGGCGTAGCGAAAGTTGGAGCCCCCGAAACCGAGTGCCACCCGCTCCTGCACCGCTGCACCGGAGTCCAGCGCCAGGTCGCGACCGGTGATGCCGAGGTCGAGCTCGCCGGAGGCCACGTAGATGGCGATGTCTTTGGGGCGCAGGAAAAAGAACTCGACCTGATTGGCGGGGTCGAGCACGGTGAGGTCACGGGAGTCGGTGCGGCGCCGGTAGCCGGCCTCCGCCAGCACATCCGCGGCAGACTCGGACAGCGAGCCCTTGTTGGGTACGGCAACGCGCAACATGAGTGGTTCCTTCACGATGGGGAGCGGCGGACACGCAGAGCGAGCGGTCAGAGACGCCGGTAGACGTCCTCCAGACGCAGCCCACGTCCCAGCATCAGCACCTGCGTCCAGTACAACAGCTGGGAGATCTCTTCGGCGAGGGCTTCGTCGCTCTCGTGTTCGGCGGCGATCCACACCTCCCCGGCTTCCTCGAGCACCTTCTTGCCCTGCGCGTGCACCCCGGCGTCCAACGCCGCCACGGTGCCGGAACCGGGAGGACGGGCTGCGGCACGCTCAGTCAGCTCGGCGAACAGCGAGTCAAAAGTTTTCACGAGGCGCCATTCTCCCATGGCGGCGGTCTCAGCACCGCACGCCGACAGACCAGGCGTCCGCCAGTGCCGTCGCGGTGAGGCCTGTCAAGGAGTCGCGGAACACCCGGGCCGGACCGGCAGGCACATCCACCTCGCAGGGCACCACCAGCACCGAACAACCAGCGGCTTCGGCCGACGCTGTACCGGTAGGCGAGTCCTCGATGGCCAGGCACTGGTGCGGATTCACACCCAGCAGCTCTGCGGCGCGCAGGTAGGGGTCGGGTGCCGGCTTGCCCCGCTGCACCTCGTCGCCGCACACCGTCGCGGCGAAGCGGTCACGGCCGACGGTGGTCAAGGCCCGCTCGGTCAAAACCCGGCCGGTGTTCGTGACCAACGCCATCGGCAAGCCCTGGGCCGCGACGAGATCGAGTGCGGCTTGCGCACCCGGCCGCCAGGTCAACCCGCCATCGAAGAGCTCACCCGTCCGCGCCAGCAGCCACTCCCCCGCCCGGCGCACCGCTTGAGCTTCCGGCGGCAGATCAAGCTCAGCAAACAGCAGGCCCATACTCGTGTCCAGGCTGGAACCGACCATCTGCCGACGGGTGTCCTCGCTGAGCTCCCCGCCGAGGTGCCGAGCCAGCTCGTGCAGGGACACGTCCCACACCCGCTCTGAGTCCAGCAACGTGCCGTCCATGTCCCACAGCACCGCCTGGGGGCCTTCCTCAGGCATTGAAGTACTTGGCCTCCGGGTGGTGCAGCACGAACGCGTCCGTGGACTGCTCCGGGTGCAGCTGCAGCTCCTCGGACAGTTCCACCCCGATGCGGCTCGGCTCCAGCAGCGTCATGATCTTGGTGCGGTCCTCCAGGTCAGGACACGAGCCGTAGCCCAAGGCGTAGCGGGCGCCGCGGTAGTTGACCTTGAAGTACTCGGCGACGTCGGCGGGATCGTCCGCGGCAACTGGCTTCCCGCCGGGCATCAGCAGCTCCTCGCGAATGCGACGGTGCCAGTACTCCGCCAGTGCCTCCGTGAGCTGCACCCCCAGCCCGTGCACTTCGAGGTAGTCGCGGTAGTTGTTTCTGGCGAACAGCTCGTTGGCGAAGTCAGCGATCGGTGCGCCCATGG
>JALYVL010000084.1 GCA_030853285.1 Actinomycetota bacterium
ACCCAGGACTGACCGGCCGCCTGCTGCAGGCTGGTCGGTCCCACTGCCGCGACGGTGCCGACGAACTCGGTGACGACCTGCACTTGATACGCGGTGCAGGCGCCGCTGAGTGCCCAGAGGAGGCAGGTGAGCGCCAAGCCGGGGGTGGCGGCGCACGCCAGCAACGGCAACCCGGAGACAGCGGCCATCGGGCCCAGCAGCACGGTCCGTGCGGAGGCTGACAACCAGCGGGAGTACAGCACGGTACCCAATAAGACGCCCGCCGGGCCTGCGGCCAGCAGCAGACCTACCGTGCGCGGAGCACCATCGAAGAGCTGCGCATAAGGGGCGGCAAGTCCCTCTGGGACGACGAGGAGTCCGAGCAGCCAGGACATGGCGAGCAGTAGACGCAGTTGGTGGTTCCGCAGGACTACCGCCGTGCCGGCGAGCCACCGCTGTGACCCGTGGGATTCGCCTTGTTGAGGTTGTGCCGCGGCTGGTCGAGAGCGCACTCCGAGCTGGATGATCATCGCCGAGATGAGGAAGGTCGCAGTATCCAGGGCCAACGCACCCCGCGCGCCCAGAGCGGCGACTGTGACACCGCCCACCGCGAAGCCGGCCACTTGCGCTGCCTGCCCGGTGGCCGAGCGCAACCCGATACCGAGTGCATAGTCCCGGGCGTTGAGGACGTCGACGACAAGCGCGGACTCGGCCGCACTCCACGGCGTACCCACGAGGACAACCAGTACCAGTAGGGCGGCGAGCACCGGAACCGGCATATTCGGAAGGGCCATCAACCCCAGCAAGACGGCGCGAATCAGGTCTCCGCCGACCAGCACGCTGCGTCGGGGGAGGCGGTCGGCCAGCGGGCCGAGAAGCACACTGCCCACCAGGGCCGGCAGAAAGCTCAGCGCGTACACCACTGCGGTGACCAACGCGGAGCGAGTTCGGTCGTAGACCAACACCGACAGCGCCACCCGGGCCAACTGGTCGCCGAGCATGGACTGGACGTCGGCCAACCACAAAAACCGATATTCCCGCAGCCGCAACAAGGCGACGAAACCAACAGCTGGTATCGGGAAATCACCTGAGCCGGACATGACACGGTCAACATATCCGGTCGGACCGACCCGCAAGCGAACGACGTACGGGCGCTGGGCAACCGTCACGCCGGCGCCATCAGACGTCGGGACACTCAGCGCTCCGATCATCCAAGGTCCCACCTTGCCTGCGACTCCGATCCGGGTCCCCATCGCCGCTGGCAACCACCACTTCCCAATGACAGCGCGGCACCGGCTGGTGATCCGGTGTTCGAGCACGCAGCCGTGGCCGCGACCAGACGTCGTGCGGTACCCGGCAAGATCTCAACGGGCGCAGGTCCGGGCTACGACTCCCGCACAAGGCGATCCGTGGGGAACCGTTGAGCGCGGTGGTGCGTCACACTCTCGGAGAGCCCAACCGGTAGGGGAGTCTGACATGAGCACACCACTGAACGTCGAGCGCGACGAGGTCACCAACGTCGCGACGATTTTCGACACCACCGCGGACACGATCGAGCACGAAGCCGAGGCAGCGACGCGGTGCATGTTCGACGGCCCGATGGCCGGGCGCAAGTACACCGCGAGCGGCAGTGCAGTACACGGCGGCTACCAGAAGATCGCGGCGTCGTTGCAGGATTGGACCAAACAGTCCCACGGCATTGCGAAAACAATGCGTGCAGCGGTGGCCCAGTACGGCGCCGATGACGCCAAGAACGCCGGCAACCTGGCTGGGCAACACTGATGGCCGACGCGCTGAGCGTGCAGGAAGTCAAGAAGCTGCTGGACAATCCGGCGGTCTCCGACGACGTCAAACGGGAACTTGTCGCGGCCTACGTATCCCGTCACTGGAACGATGCCGGCGAGCTGAAAAGCTACGCCGACCGGCTGGGAATACCCGGGGGCGGCCTGCCTCCCTTCTTCGGTGAGCCGGTGGGGGATCTGAAGAGCGTCATCCACGAAGCGCACCGGCAGATCGGTAAGCACAATTCGGACGGTGGAAAGCAGGAGCTCGGTGAGCGGAATACGGGCGCCGCGAACTCCAACTCAATCCTCGACCTTGGTGCGCCCGGGCTGCGGTACTTCAAGTATTTCGTGCCGCTGTACCAGAAGTGCGTCTGCGGCTCGAAAATCTCCGTCGAAAAGGCCCGTGAACGCTATGACGAGCAGCGCGACCTCAGTTTCGCCGCCCTGCGCACTGACAGCGAGGTCCTGACCAAGAGCGCAGCCACACTCGAGGAGGAGATCACCACGCAGCGCAACTCCTGGAACACGATCGACCAGCTCTGGACCGGCGAGGGCGCAGAAGCCGCGAGCTCGTACGTCAGTGGGTACCTGGGTCAAGCCGGGACGGCACAGGCCCAGGCGGACAGGTATGCGAAGGTGCTCAGCCCGGTCGGGGACGCGCTAGAAAAGGCCGTGCACGATAAGGCGGAATTCGTGGCGAACCTGTACGCAGACACCATCGGCGGCAAGACCCCGGAGCAGATCGAGGAGATAATTGACTACAACCAAAGCGACCACAACGTCGTCACGTCTTTGCCCGAGGCGGCACGAATTGTGCACATGTTCGGCGGAAGCGCGGCCCCCGACGGCGGCGTAGCAATCCTCGCTATCATGACGAACCCGATGTTCGGTGGGTTCAAGGCGGCGGTCGACCTGCTCGGCAAGGCGAAGGAGTACGCCACGAACTTTGTCGACAACGTCTTCAAGCCCGACGTTGAGGGCAAATGGCAAGGCTTTATTGATACGTGCACGGCCACCGACAAGTCCGTGCAGGAGATCTACCAGCGAATCGTGACGGAGGCCAACTCGATCAACGACCACCCTTTCACCGCCTGGACCGGCACTCTGCCCCCCGTCAGTTCCTCCGATCTGCCGCCGGCGAAAGACGACAAGCCGGGTCATGGGCAAGCGCCCACGCCATCGCCTGCCCAGCAGAGCTCCGGTGCGGGTGGCGGTAACCCACAAGCGGGCGACACGCCACCGGTGCAACCCCAGCAGGCGCCGCCGCTGACGGCGCCCACGACTCCAAAGGCGCCCATCACTCCCGAGGCGCCCGTGAACCCCGAGGCCACGATGTCCCAACCGGCATCCGCGCCCACACCCGCGCCGATGCCCGCACCGGCTGCCGCATCATCCGGTGTGCCCCCCGCAGTGTCGTCGCCGTCCGTCGGCGCTGGCAGTCCCGTGCCGCAACGGTCATCACCGCAAGGCTTCACGGCACCTGCCCCTTCCGCCGTATTCGGCTCGACGTCGTCGATCGACCCCGTGGCGCCGGCCTCGCCGAGTGCTGCGGTGCCTGGCGCGGGCAAAGGCGTGGCCTGGCTTCGCGATGCGGCGACGCTGCCCCAGGGCTGGACGATCAACCCGAGCACCGGGGAGCTGACTCCCCCCGCGTCGGGCACCACTGGGCTGGGCACGGCTGGATCGGGCACGGCTGGATCGGGCGCGGCCGGATCGGGCACGGCCACGGCTGTGCCCGCTGCGCCCGGCGTCGGGTCTGCGCCGGGCTTGGATGCCGCGCCCGGGGCTGCGGGGATCGTCTCGGGCGTCGGAGGCGCGCTGGCTGCGCCCGGGGCGGATCCGGCCGTACCGTCGATCACGATTACCGATGGCCACAGCACGCTGACCGTGGCCGCGGAACAAGGCGGCGCGCACGGCGTGAACATCACGGTGGCCGATCCCACCGGGCACCAAGCGCACTACACCGTGGAGATGGGCCCCGACGGTCTGCCACATCTGACTGTTGATCCGCTCGATGCACCCCCCGCCGCAGGCGTGCCGCCGGTCGACGCTCCGATCCAGCCAGGTGTTGCCGCGGACGCCGTGGACGCTCCTGGCGCGGCAGGGACTGTTGGGCCACGACCGGTGGCCGGGGGGCTCATCCCTGCCAGCGTGGGAGCTGACCTACCTACCGGGACGGACACGTCGGTGTCTTCGGCCGGCGCGGATGCCGGGCTGCAGACAGACGCCGGGCCGCAGGCGACGGTCGGTCAGCAGGCAGACAACTCGGGTCAGGTGCGGGCCGCCTCGGCGACGGGATGGACTGGCGACGGGGACACGTCGAGCGAGGGTGGCGGCCCTGCGCTGGCCCACACCGACCCACATGACGGTGGCGGCGTCTCTGCCGGGATCGGTGCGCCCGCGCTGAACCTGGGTGGGGTGAACGGGGACAGCGCGGGCACCTCCGCAGTGACCGGCCCCGGAGATCAGTGGCTCGTCGACGGCTCCGAGGACGCAGAGAACAGCAACTGGGTAAGCCTCGGATCGGTCGTGGCGCCGGAGCCCGCCGAGCGCTCCACCATGGGCAGTGTGGCCACGATGATCGGCAACGGCGAGGAGCCGCAGCGGTGAGTGCCGACCACGACGACGTTGCCGCTTACTTCGCCGAGGTCTTCGAGCGTCGACAAGCCGCCGTATCGGCCGCAATCGGCAAAATTGCCCAAGCCCGGGCAGCGGGAGACCGCGCGCTCGCCGAGATCGCGCGACAAGCGCAGGAGACGGTGCACGATGCCGCAACCGCAATGGACAACGCGACGACGCAGGCGTCGGGGGCGTGGCCCGCGGCACACGAGTCGGAGGACCGCTTCCTCCAGGCGATCGGAGAGCGCGACGAGGCGGCCGACGGCAGTGACCGCGGCGATTGGTCGCGCTGAGCTCGTCCTACACCTGGGGCGGGTCTACCAACTCGGTGCGGGGGATGGTCGCGGCATCCGAGAGGAGCTCGTCGTAGCTCTTGTCTCCGGTGAGGTGTCGCAGCAAGAAGCCGGTCAGCAGTGCGCGTGCCACCTGCTGAGTTTTGCGTTCGGGACTGCCGTCCAGGGCAGTGTTGCTCCAGTGTCTGCCCTCGGCGAACCCGAGCTCGGTCGACTTCTGCACCCTCCGCAGGACCACCGGTCCCTGCCAGGCTCCGGCAATGGACTCCGCCGGACCGGGCAGCACGACCTTCGCCTTGCTCTGTGCGGCGAGGAATAGGCCCGGCATGGCGCAGTTCGCCGCCGCGGTCACCGCCGAGGGGCTGGTGGCAGCAGGCGCAAGGCCGACGACTGCCTTGATGCCGGGCTGCCGCGCCGCCGCAAGCACCGCAGCTCCGGCACCCATTCCGTGACCGGCGACGGCCACGCGCGCGGGCTGAACGCTGATCTCGCCCGGTCCGAGTCGAACGTTGGCACAGATATCCAGGGCAGTACGCAGGTCGCTCGCCAACTCGAGGTGTGAGGGCAACGGTCCGCGTTGGGTGGCGGGGGCGGCGACAACGATGCCCCACGAGGCCAGGTGCGCGAACGTGCCCGAGTAACGAGCAGCGGGCTGCATCCACCCGTGCGCGAAGGCCACGGCGGGCAGGCCCAGCCCTTCGGCGGGTGTGAGCACCACGCCGGGCAGACCGGCCAACGCCAGATCACCGCGCAGCACCCGATGCGGACCCCGTTTGCCGAGCGCGGACATCAGGTCTTTGGCGCTCGGAGGGGCGAGCGGGGTAGCGGCCACGGCGATGACGCTAGCCGATATCCGTCATCTCGACCGCGGGTGTGCCGCCCGAGTCGGCGCGCAAGCGCCAGTAGGCTCGGCCTCATGTGTGGAATCGTGGGCTATGTCGGCTACCGCCAGGCGCTGGACGTCGTCGTCGAGGGTCTGCGTCGGATGGAGTACCGCGGGTATGACTCCGCGGGCATTGCCGTCCTCGATGGTGCCGGACACACCACGCTCGACCGCAAGGCCGGAGCGCTGAGCAACCTCGAGGCCGAACTGTCACTCGCCGCCGAAGGCAAGTTCGCGGGCACCACGGGCATGGGCCACACCCGGTGGGCCACCCACGGCAAGCCCACCGACCGCAACGCGCATCCGCACACCGACGCCACCGGCACCGTCAGCGTGGTGCACAACGGCATCATCGAGAACTTCGCTGAGCTCCGTGCTGAACTAGAGGGCGCTGGAGTCGACCTGCGCAGTGATACCGACTCGGAGACCGCCGCGCATCTCGTCGCCCGCGCGTACGCCGATGGCGCGACGGCAGGAGACTTCCCGGAGTCCGTCCGGGCAATCTGTCGGCGGCTCGAGGGGGCCTACACCCTCGTTTTCACCCATAGCGACCACGCGGACACCATCGTCGCCGCCCGGCGGTCGGCCCCGCTCGTCGTCGGCGTCGGTGAGGGCGAGACCTTCGTGGCCTCCGATGTCGCTGCCTTCTTCGAGTTCACCCGCGAGGCGGTCGAACTCGGCCAGGACCAGGTGGTGATGGTCACCGCAGACGGCTACGCGGTGACCGATTTTGACGGCAACGACGTCCAGACGCGGCCGTTTCACGTCGACTGGGACCTGGATGCCGTGGAGAAGGGCGGCCACGACTACTTTATGCTCAAGGAGATCGTGGAGCAGCCGGCAGCGGTGGATAAC
>JALYVL010000085.1:0-5244 GCA_030853285.1 Actinomycetota bacterium
GCGCAAGGAGATCCACTCCAGCGCCAAGGCCATCTGCAAGGAGGCCAACTACCACGGCGCAGGCACGGTGGAGTACCTGGTCGGCCAGGACGGCCTGATCTCCTTCCTCGAGGTGAACACCCGGCTGCAGGTAGAGCACCCGGTCACCGAAGAGACCGCGGGCATGGACCTGGTGCGGGCCCAGTTCCAGATCGCCGAAGGCAAGGCGCTGGACATCACCGAGGATCCCGAGCCGCGCGGACACTCCTTCGAATTCCGACTCAACGGCGAGGACGTCGGCCGCGGCTTCCTGCCCGCCCCCGGAACAGTCACCCACTTCCACGCCCCCACCGGTCCCGGTGTGCGACTAGACGTCGGCGTGGAGAGCGGCAGCGTCATTGGTGGCCAGTTCGACTCCATGCTGGGCAAGCTCATCGTCACCGGCGCCGACCGGATGCAGGCGCTGGAGCGCTCCCGGCGTGCCCTGGACGAGATGGTGATCGAGGGCATGGCCACCGTGCTGCCCTTCGACCGCCTTGTCGTGCGCGACCCGGCGTTCGTGGGCGACGACGACGGCTTCGCCGTGCACACGCGGTGGATCGAGACGGAGTGGGAGAACACGGTGGAGCCCTTCGGCGCGGCTGCCGACCCAGACGGTGAGGAGCCCACCCCGCGGCAGAGCGTGGTCGTTGAGGTCGGTGGCCGACGCCTGGAGGTGTCCCTGCCCGGCGACCTGGCCATCGGTGGTGGTGGCGGAGGTGCCGCCGCAGCCAAGAAGCCGAAGTCCCGTAAGCGTTCCGGTGGCGCCGCGGCAGCGTCGGGTAACTCCGTGGTCGCACCCATGCAGGGCACCGTGGTCAAGGTCGCGGTGGAGGATGGCCAGCAGGTCGCGGCCGGTGAGCTCATCGCCGTGCTAGAGGCGATGAAGATGGAGAACCCGGTCACCGCGCACAAGGACGGCACCATCTCGGGTCTGTCTGTCGAGCCCGGCGCAGCGGTTACCCAGGGCACCGTGTTGTGCGAGCTGGCCGACTGACCCGGCGCTAGGCTGCGCGGTGTGAGCGAACAGCCGGAGTTCCGCGTGGGTACCGCCGAGCGCGAGGCCGCGCAGAGTGAACTGAACGAGCACTTCAGCCAGGGCCGCTTGGAGGTTCCCGAGTTCGAGGAACGAAGCTCGCTGGTGGCCGGTGCGCGGACCAGAGCCGAGCTGGACACCGTGTTCCACGATCTGCCGCGGGCACCCACGCCGGTCGAGCCCGGTGCGGTTGCCAAGCCCAGCCAAGCCAGGAACTGGCGCCACACCGTCATCGGGGCCACCCCGATCGTCGCGGTGGTGCTGTTCTTTTTGCTGAACGGTTACTTCGACCAAGCCTGGCTGGTGTTCCTGCTCGTCCCCCTGGTCGGCGGCGTGCTCGGTGGCGGGGAGTACGCGCGCGACCGAGGCAAGCGGCGCGAGCAGCGGCGTATCGACCGACACCAGAACTGACGCGTGGAGCCCATCGAGATCAACGCCGGGGCGTGGTACCTACGGGCGTTACGCGCGGACAAGCGGGTGGACGACCGGCCGGTGCTACTCACAGCGGCAACGGACCCCGCCACGGTGCGGTACGCGCCCCTGATGGTGTCCGAAGGTCTGGCTGCGGCCACCGACTATGTGCGTCGCCGGACACTGCAATGGTCGAACGACAGCTGGTACTCCTGGGCGGTGTGTGAACCCTCCACGGGCGAGATGCTGGCCGAGGTGGGGCTACGTAACATCGAGCCCACGCAGCGCTCCGCCGAGCTGGCCTGCTGGACCGCTCCCGCGCAGCGAGGCAGGGGGATCATGGCTGCGGCGGCGGGAGCGGTTGTCCGCTTGGCCTTTTCCTCGGCTGCGCTGGGCGGATTGGGCCTGCACCGCGTTGGCTACCTACACGTGGACGGCAACACGGCATCTGCGATTCTGGCCCGGCGCTGCGGCATGGTCCCCGAGGGACGCATGCGTCAGGCAGTGCTGATCGACGGCGTCCGCAGGGACATGATGCTGCTAGCCCGCCTCGCGACGGACTGAACCTCAGAGAACCGGTTCGAGGATCTCCGCGCGGGCCTCGGGGGCGGCGGCCCGCAAAGCGTCCGCGGAGTCGTCACTGAGTTGGGCCTGCGAGTCGATCTCCGCCTGAACCCGCTGGCAGTACGTGTCGACCTCCCGTGCGGTCGTGGCCTCGTCCCAGCCCAGCACCGGCGCCACCAGCTCCGCGACCTGCTGCGCGCAGTCCACACCCCGGTGAGCGTATTCGATGGAGATACGGGTGCGGCGAGCCAACACGTCCTCCAGGTGCAACGCCCCTTCTGCCACCGCCCCGTACACCGCCTCCACCTGCAGATAGTCCGGCGCGGCGGTGATCGGCTGCAGCAGCTCCGGCTTGTTCTCGGCCACCGCGAGCACCTCGTGCAGCAAGGAGCCGTACCGGTCGAGCAGGTGGCGCACCCGGTAAGCGTGCAGACCGTAGCGCTCACCCACGTGCGCCGCCTGGTTGACCAGCGCGAAGTAGCCGTCGGCACCGATCAGCGGCACCTTCTCAGTGACCGAGCTGCCCACCCGGGCGGGTATGTCCTCCGCGGCGGCATCCACGGCGTCGGCTCCCATCACCCGGTACGTCGTGTACTTGCCGCCGGCGATGGCGACGAGCCCCGGGGCAACCCGGGCCACGGCGTGCTCGCGGGACAGCTTGGAGCTCTCCTCACTTTCACCGGCCAGCAGCGGACGCAGACCTGCGTAGACGCCCTCGATGTCGGCCGCGGTCAGTGGCGTGGCCACCACCTTGTTCACGTGACCCAAGATGTAGTCGATGTCCGCCTTGGTCGCTGCGGGATGCGCCAGGTCCAGCTTCCAATCGGTGTCCGTGGTCCCAATGATCCAGTGGTTGCCCCAAGGAATGATGAACAACACCGACTTCTCGGTGCGCAAAATCATCGCCGCCTCGCTGACGATCTTGTCCCGGCCCACCACCAGGTGCACACCCTTGGAGGCGCGCACCTTGAAACGCCCACGGCCCCCCGCGATCCGCTGGATCTCGTCGGTCCACACCCCGGTGGCGTTGACGACGACGTGCGCCTGGATGTCGGTCTCCCGGCCGTCCTCCGAGTCGCGCACCGTCACCCCACAGACCCGGTCCGCCTCGTGCAGAAACCGCACCACCTGGGTTGACGTGCGCACCACCGCGCCGTAATGAGCGGCGGTGCGGCCGACCATCATGGTGTGCCGGGCGTCGTCGACGACGGTGTCGAAGTAGCGGACACCGCCGATGAGTGCGCTGCGCTTGAGCCCGGGCGACATCCGCATGGCGCCGGCCCGGGTCAGGTGCTTTTGGTGGGGCACCGACTTGGCACCACCCAGGGTGTCGTACAGGAAGATGCCGGCGGCCACGTAAGGCCGCTCCCACAGCCGGTGCGTCAGCGGGTAGAGGAACTTCAGCGGCTTGACCAGGTGCGGAGCCAGGGTGGACATCGACAACTCACGCTCGTGCAAGGCCTCGCGCACCAGTCCGAACTCCAACTGCTCCAGATACCGCAGACCGCCGTGAAACATCTTCGATGATCTGCTCGAGGTACCCGACGCAAGATCACGCGCCTCGACCAGCGCCACCCGCAGGCCACGGGTGGCCGCGTCCAGCGCTGCGCCGGTGCCAACCACGCCCCCGCCGATGACCAGGACGTCGAACTGCTCCGACCCCAGACGTTCCCAGGCCGCTTCCCGCTCCCGTGGCCCGAGTGACCCGGCATGTCGTTGCTCGCTCAACTGGACTCCCTCAACCGAACTCCTCAGCGGCAGCCACCGGCTCCCGCGTCTTGCCTGGCGGTTCGGGTTCCGACCCGCGGGCGTGCAGCACGTCCCCGACAAACCAATCGTAGAGCAGCACACCGACAACTCCGCCGATGAGCGGTCCGACGATCGGTATCCAGAAGTACCAGCTGAACGAGCCGGGCACAGTGCCTGGCAACGCAGTCTGGCCCCAGCCGGCAAAATACGCGAACAGCCGCGGACCGAAGTCGCGAGCCGGGTTGATGGCGTACCCAGCGTTGGCACCGAAGGACATGCCGATCGCGGCGACGGCAAAGCCGATCATGAGCGGACCCAGGTTCGCCTTTACCGCGGTGTTGCGCAGGTCGATGATGGCCACAACGAACATGATCAGGAACGCGGTGCCGACGATCTGGTCGAGCAGTGGCCCAGAGATCGCACCGCCGAAATACTTCGCTGGGAACGTCGCGAAGATGGAGAAGGACGTGTTGCCCTTCGCCCCCGTCCGGGTGGTGTCCAGCGCGACGTTGAGCGCGTTAATGGCGTCGTGGTAGAGCAGATACACCAGTGCGGCACCAAGGAAGGCCCCGACCACCTGCGCCAGCATGTACGGCGCGACCTTGCGCCAAGCGAACTTCCGCCGCACCGCGAAGGCCAGGGTCACCGCCGGGTTGAGGTGGGCGCCGCTGACCCCACCTGCCACGTACACCCCGAAGGCCACCGCGAACGCCCAGCCCCAGGCGATCAGCAGCCAGTCCCCCGCTCCCACGAAGATAGTGGTGGCGGTGGCGGTCCGTTCTGAGCCCGGCAGCCCGGCAACGGCCATCGCCGTGACGCCGTCGCCAAAGCAAATCAGCACAAAGGTGCCGAGGAACTCCGCCAGCGACTCCCCCCAGGTGCCGCCGAACCGTTTGAGACCACTACCGTTGCGGACCGTCCGACGCAGTGGAGTGATGTCGGTCACTGCCCTACCCCCAATTCGCGACGGCGCGGTTGGCCGTTGGCGTTGGCATTGTGAAGATCGCTCGAATGCCGGACGCTACAACCATTGGAACGAGCAGGCCATACCAGAGGGAGAATCCAGCATGAGCGATTCCCAGAAATTCGTCGCCGCCATCGACCAGGGCACCACGTCGAGCCGCTGCATGATCTTCGACCACTCGGGCCAGGTAGTGGCTGTGGACCAGCGCGAGCACGAGCAGATCTTTCCCAAAGCCGGCTGGGTGGAGCACGACGCAACCGAGGTCTGGAACAACATCCGCAACGTCACGGCTGGAGCCCTCGCCGACGCCGACCTGAAGCCCGCCGACATCGCCGCGGTGGGCATCACCAACCAACGCGAGACCACCGTGGTCTGGGAACGGGCGACGGGCAAGCCGGTGTACAACGCCATCGTGTGGCAGGACACCCGTACCGACCACATCGCCACCGCCCTGGAACGGGACGGCCGTGGCGAGGTGATCCGGCGCAAAGCAGGCTTGCCC
>JALYVL010000085.1:5254-6404 GCA_030853285.1 Actinomycetota bacterium
CACCCGTACCGACCGCATTTGCACCGCGCTTGGCGGCGAGGAGGGCGCGAGCAAGTACACCGCCACTACCGGGCTGCCGCTGGCCACTTACTTCGCCGGGCCCAAGGCGAAGTGGATCCTGGACAACGTCGATGGGGCACGGGAGAAGGCGGAGGCCGGTGAGCTGTGCTTCGGCACCATGGACACCTGGGTGCTGTGGAACATGACCGGCGGCCCGGACGGCGGCCTGCACTACACCGACGCCACCAACGCCTCCCGGACACTGCTGATGGACTTGGACACCCTGAGCTGGGACTCGACGATCTGCGCGGACATGGGCATCCCGGAGTCGATGTTGCCCGAGATTCACAGCTCCTCAGAGGTCTACGGCGAGGTGCGCCCCCGCGGATCGCTCGCCGGCGTCCCCATCGCGGGCATCCTGGGCGACCAACAGGCGGCCACATTTGGCCAAGCGTGCTTGTCCCCCGGTGAGGCCAAGAACACCTACGGCACCGGGAACTTCGTACTGCTGAACACGGGGACCGAGAAGGTGATGAGCGACAACGGATTGCTCACCACCGTCTGCTACAAACTCGGCGAGCAGGAGACGGTGTTCGCCCTGGAGGGCTCCATCGCCGTCACCGGCTCGCTGGTGCAGTGGCTGCGCGACAACCTCGAGATGATCGCCACCGCCGCCGACATCGAGAAGGACGCCCGTAGCGTCGACGACAACGGGGGGGCGTATTTCGTGCCCGCGTTCTCCGGACTGTTCGCGCCGCACTGGCGCGCCGATGCTCGCGGCGCGATCGTCGGCCTCACGCGCTTCGTGAACAAGGGACACCTCGCCCGCGCCGTGCTGGAGGCCACGGCGTACCAGACCCGCGAGGTGATCGAGGCGATGAACGCCGACTCCGGGGTGGACCTGAAGATCTTGAAGGTGGACGGCGGCATGGTGGTCAACGAGCTGCTGATGCAGTTCCAGTCCGACATCCTGGACGTCGAGGTCGTGCGGCCCGTGGTAGCGGAGACCACCGCTCTCGGTGCGGCCTACGCCGCGGGCCTGGCCGTAGGCTTCTGGGACAGCGAGGACGACATCCGCAACAACTGGGCGAAGGACAAGAGCTGGACGCCGTCCATGGACGAGGCGCAGCGCGAGAAGTTGTACGCGGGC
>JALYVL010000086.1 GCA_030853285.1 Actinomycetota bacterium
AAGCCCAGCTGGATCAAGACCCGAGCGAAGATGGGCCCGCAGTTCACCGAGCTCAAGGCGCTGGTCAAGCGCGAAGGCCTGCACACGGTGTGCGAGGAGGCGGGCTGTCCCAACATCTACGAGTGCTGGGAGGATCGCGAAGCCACCTTCCTCATCGGCGGCGAGCAGTGCACCCGCCGCTGCGACTTCTGCCAGATCGACACCGGCAAGCCCGCCGCACTGGACCGCGACGAGCCCCGTCGCGTCGCCGAGAGCGTTCAAGCCATGGGCCTGCGCTACTCCACGGTCACCGGCGTCGCTCGTGACGACCTGGACGACGGCGGAGCGTGGCTGTACGCCGAGACGGTGCGCCGCATCCATAACCTCAACCCCGGCACCGGCGTCGAGCTGCTCATCCCGGACTTCAACAACGAGCCGGACCAGTTGACCGAAGTGTTCTCCTCCCGGCCAGAGGTGCTGGCCCACAACGTGGAGACGGTGCCGCGCATCTTCAAGCGGATCCGTCCCGGTTTCCGCTACCAGCGGTCGTTGGACGTGATCACTGCGGCGCGCACCGACGGGCTGGTCACCAAGTCGAACCTCATCCTCGGTATGGGCGAGAGCCCCGAGGAAGTCACCGAAGCCATGGCCGACCTGTACGCCGCGGGCTGCGAGATCCTCACCATCACCCAGTACCTGCGACCCAGCCCACGCCACCACCCCGTGGACCGGTGGGTAAAGCCCGAGGAATTCGTGGAGCACTCACACACGGCCGAGGCCATGGGCTTTGCCGGGGTGATGGCGGGACCGCTGGTGCGCTCCAGCTACCGGGCCGGGCGCTTGTTCACCCAGGCCGTCGCCCACCGCGGCGACACCGTCCCGAACAACTTGCGACACTTGGCCGAGGCGGGTACTGCCTCGCAGGAGGCCAGCGCCCTGCTCGCTCGTTAGCAGTGTCGGCCATGGGCCGTATCCTGTGAACTATGGCTAAGGGCAAGCCCGACAAGGCAGCAAAAGCGGAGTCGCGCAAGGTACGCAGGCAGGCATCGAAGGAAAAGCGCAGCCAGATGTGGCAGGCGTTCCAGATGCAGCGCAAGGACGACAAGGCGCTGCTTCCGATCCTCATCGGTACGGTGTTGATCACCACGCTGGTGCTGTTCGGTCTCGGCTTCCTCATCGGTCAGCAGTGGTACACCCTGCCATTCGGGTTCGTCCTCGGCATCCTGTTGGCCGTCATCGTCTTCGGCCGTCGGCTGCAAAAGAGCGTGTACACCAAGGCCGACGGGCAGCCCGGAGCTGCCGGGTGGGCGCTGGAGAACATGCGGGGCTCCTGGCGGGTCAAGACCGCTGTCGCGGCGACCACCCAGTTCGACGCCGTACACCGCGTCGTGGGCAGGCCCGGCGTCATCCTCATCGCTGAGGGGTCACCGCACCGGGTCAAGGGCCTGCTCGCGCAGGAGAAGAAGAAGGTAGCGCGCCTCGTCGGCGACACACCGATCTACGACTTTGTGGTCGGCAACGAGGAGAACCAGGTGCCGCTCAAGAAGCTGCAGCGCCACGTGAGCAAGCTGCCCCGCAACATCGACGCCAAGCGGATGGACACCATTGACGCCCGACTGTCCGCGCTGAGCTCGCGCGGCGGTGGAGCGGCGATGCCAAAGGGGCCGACGCCCGCAGGCGCCAAGGTCCGCAGTCCGCAGCGTACGGCTCGACGCCGGTAGACGTCAGCGGGAGCGGATCAGGGCCGTGTCGGTGAGCCGGTCTTGTAGTCCGCGACTATCGGCGTCCCAGATGGCCGCCGGGAACACCAGGCCGACCAGGGCCACGCGGACGACCGCCCGCCACAGCCCGACCGGAGCGGCCTTGTCCACCCGCGCCACCCCGATGCCCAGCGCGACCTGTCCGGGAGTGACCGAGAACAACGCCACCGTGATGATCGAGATCGCCACCCAAACCGCGTAGTTCCACGACGCGTCCCTGGTGATCAGCCAGGCGAACAGAGTCGCAATCGCCCAGTCCACGGTGATCGCGCCGACGCGCCGCCCCACCGACGCGAGCGCACCGGGACCGGACTCGGGCAAGCCGAGACGTTCACCGCGGTAGCCCTCGCCGGTTCCGTCGGAGTCCCGCGGCAGCGCCGCGTGGGGTCCCGACAGCCACGACCCCGTCATTCTCGCCATGAGCCCAGAGTAATCCCGACCGGCGTCATCTCGGGCGCGAACAGGGTCAGCACCGCGCGAGATGTCCCGTTCCGTAACATCGGTGAAACATTCGGGTGACGGCCGGGCAACACCATGTACTTAGTGTCGGACCCTGATGACCCCCAGCACCCCCTGCTGCGCGGGGCGAGAACGAAGGAGCCACGAGGTTGTTCACCAATTCCGACGAGGTCCTGAAGTACCTGGCTGAGGAAGACATCGAGTACGTCGACATCCGCTTCTGCGACCTGCCCGGTGTGATGCAGCACTTCTCGCTGCCCGCCAAGGCGTTCACCCAGGACGTGTTCGACGACGGCCTTGCCTTCGACGGCTCCTCGGTCCGCGGCTTCCAGTCCATCCACGAGTCGGACATGATGCTGCTGCCCGACTGCACGACCGCGCAGCTCGATCCCTTCCGCGCCGCGAAGACACTGAACATGAGCTTCTTCGTGCACGATCCGTTCACCCGTGAGCCCTACAGCCGCGACCCCCGCAACGTCGCCCGCAAGGCCGAGGAGTACCTGACCAGTACCGGCATCGCGGACACCTGCTTCTTCGGCGCCGAGGCCGAGTTCTACGTCTTCGACTCGATCCGCTTCGATTCCCAGCCCAACGGGACCTTCTACGAGATCGACTCCGAGGCCGGCTGGTGGAACACCGGCGCCGAGACCGAAGCCGATGGCTCCCCCAACCTGGGGCACAAGACCCGTTACAAGGGCGGCTACTTCCCGGTCGCCCCTGCCGACCACTTCGTGGACCTGCGTGACGCGATGTCGACCAACCTGCAGAACGCCGGCTTCGAGCTCGAGCGTCTGCACAGCGAGGTCGGGTCCGGGGGCCAGCAGGAGATCAACTACAAGTTCAACACGCTGCTGCATGCCGCCGACGACGTGATGCTGTTCAAGTACATCATCAAGAACACCGCCAAGGCCGCGGGCAAGAGCGTCACCTTCATGCCCAAGCCGCTGTTCGGAGACAACGGCTCGGGCATGCACTGCCACCAGTCGCTGTGGAAGGACGGCAAGCCGCTGTTCCACGACGAGGCCGGCTACGCCGGGCTGTCCGACATCGCCCGCCACTACATCGGCGGCATCCTGCACCACGCGCCGAGCCTCTTGGCCTTCACCAACCCGACGGTGAACTCCTACCACCGCCTGGTGCCCGGCTACGAGGCGCCGATCAACCTGGTGTACTCCCAGCGCAACCGCTCCGCGTGCGTGCGCATCCCGATCACGGGTAACAACCCCAAGGCCAAGCGCATCGAGTTCCGCTCGCCGGACTCCTCGGGTAACCCGTACCTGGCGTTTGCGGCGATGATGATGGCCGGCATCGACGGGGTGAAGAACAAGATCGAGCCTGCTGCACCGGTGGACAAGGACCTCTACGAGCTGCCGCCCGAGGAGGCCAAGGATATCGCTCAGGCCCCGGTGTCGCTGCCGTCGGTGATCAACCGGCTCGAGTCCGACCACGACTACCTGCTCGAGGGCGGCGTGTTCACCGCCGACCTGATCGAGACCTGGATCGACATGAAGCGGACCAACGAGATCGACCCGATCCGGCTGCGCCCGCACCCGCACGAGTTCGCGCTGTACTACGACTGCTGAGCGTCATGCTGTCTGGGTGCAGATCCATTCGGTAACTGAACGGATCTGCACCCAAACGGCGCTGGGTAGGGCAAGTGTGGCCAAGCGAGTGTCGGCCGACGCCACTACCGTGTTCGGGTGAGCACCAGCACCCAAGCGGCAGCGGAATCAGGCGGTCCCACCCAGCGCAAGCGCAGCGAGTACCTCGCCGCCTGGCTCTCCTTGACGGCGACGTTGATCGCCGTCTTCATGCAGCTGCTGGAC
This sequence comes from Actinomycetota bacterium, assembly GCA_030853285.1. Taxonomy (GTDB): domain Bacteria; phylum Actinomycetota; class Actinomycetes; order Mycobacteriales; family Mycobacteriaceae; genus X156. Next base: position 4,025 of record JALYVL010000086.1, read on the forward strand.
GTCTCCATCGTGAATGTGGCACTGCCCAGCATCTCCAACGACCTCGGCGCCTCGTTCTCCACTCTTCAGCTGGTCATCACCGCGTACACCCTGGCGTTCGCCTGCACGCTGATCACGGCGGCCCGCATTGGCGACCTTTTCGGCCGCCGCAAGGTGTTCCTGTCGGCGTTGACCGCGTTCACCGTCGCCTCGGTGCTCTGCGGTATCGCGCAGAGCCCAACCGAGCTGGTGGGCGCACGGTTCCTGCAGGGGTTCACCGCGGCCATGATGCTGGCCCAGACGCTCGCCATCATCACCACCACCTTTCCTGCTGAACAACGCGGCAAGGTCTTCGGGATCTACGGCGCGACCATCGGCATGGCGACCATCCTGGGGCCGACGCTGGGTGGCGCATTGATCGCCTGGAACGTCTTCGGTCTGGAGTGGCGCGCCATCTTCCTGGTCAACGTCCCCTTCGGCATCATCGCGCTGATCTTCGGCTACCGGAGCCTGCTGGACAGCCGCTCGGATAGCGCACAACGCCTGGACGTTCCCGGCGTGGTGCTCTCGGTGCTCGGCCTGTTTCTCATCGTGTATCCCCTGGCCGAGGGCCGCGAGCGGGGCTGGCCCCTGTGGCTGGTGCTGATGCTGATCGCCTCGGCGCCGGTCCTGGTCGGCTTCGTCTGGTACCAGTGGCGACGCGGGCGCGCCAACAACTCGCCGCTGCTCGACCTGGTGGTGTTCCGTGATCGCGCGTTCAGCGTCGGATCGCTCATGGCGCTGCTGTTCTTCAGCTGCCTGATCTCCTTCTTCTTCACCATCTCGCTCACCCTGCAGGCCGGTTTCGGGTTCACGGCGCTGCACTCAGGCTTGACCACTCTGCCCTTCGCCGTCGGATCGGCCATTGCCTCCGCACGCTCCAATGGCATCGCGCAGCGCTTGGGCAGCAGGATCCTGATGCTCGGCGCGGGAATCTTTGCCGTCGGGCTGGTGGCGTTGTCGGTGGTGATGCAGCAGCAGGGCACCACCCCGCACTGGCTGGTGCTCGCCGGGCCGCTCTTCGTCGCGGGCATCGGGCTCGGCTTGTTCATCGCCCCACTGCAGACCGTCATCCTCTCCGAGGTCAAACAGGACAACGCCGGCTCCGCGTCCGGCCTGCTGCCCACCTTCCAACAGCTGGGCGGATCGGTGGGCCTGGCTGCGGTGGGCGTGCTGTTCTTCACGTTCATCGGCACCCAGGGGCCGAGCGCAGTGGACCGGGCCAGCCCCAAGCTGAGCCAGGATCTCACAACGCTCGGTGTCCCTGCCGCGGCCCAACCGGGTGTGCTCACCACCTTCAAGGACTGCAGCGATCGCCGGCTGTCCTCCGCCGATCCCTCCGCTGTGCCCCCAGGGTGCAGTGCCGCCAACGCAGCGCCGGGATCACCGCAGGCCCAGATCGGCGCGGCACTGGCCTCGGCGGGGAAGCAGGTGGGCGGAGAGTCGTTCCTGCAGTCGCAGCGCCGCATCCTGTGGCTGTTCGCCGGCATGCTGGTGGTCGTGATGGGCCTCTCGCTTGCCCTGCCCAGGCGTACAGCGGGGCACGGAGGCTGAGCCGACCAAAGGTTACGGAGGCTGAGCCGACCAGAGTTCACGGAGGCTGAGCCGACCAAAGGTTACGGAGGCTGAGAGTTCAGACGCCGAACGAGTGCTCGACCACGGCGCGCGCGTGCCGGGTGACCTTGCGGTAGTGGTCCAGGAAGGCGCCGGAGTCGGCATCGGGCCAGCCCGCTGCGCGAGCCACGGCGGTGAGCACACGCCCCGGTCCTGGTAGCTGGTCGGCGGCCTTGCCGCGTACGAGCACCAGCGCGTTGCGCGCACGGGTCGCGGTCAACCACGCCTCGCGCAGCGTGCTCACGTCGGACGCGCTGAGCAGCTCGGCCGCGCCGATCGCCGCGAGCGCAGCCATGGTCGACGGCGTCCGCACCGCGGGCATCGCCTGGCCGTGCCGCAGCTGCAGCAGCTGCACCGTCCACTCCACGTCGGCCAGTCCACCCCGGCCGAGCTTGGTGTGGGTGGCCCGGTCGGCCCCGCGGGGCAGCCGCTCGGTATCCACTCTGGCCTTGATGCGCCGGATCTCCCGCACGGTGGTGTCGCTGATGCCTCCCTCGGGGTAACGCACCGCGTCGGCCATGGCGCAGAACCGCTCGCCCAGCTCGGCGTCGCCCGCCACCGGGCTGGCCCGCAGCAAGGCCTGCGCCTCCCAGGGCGCTGACCACTGGGCGTAGTACGCGCGGTAGGACTCCAATGTGCGTACCATCGGGCCGTTGCGTCCCTCCGGGCGCAGCCCGGTGTCCACTTCCAGTGGCGGGTCCGGACTCGCTGCGCCCAGCAGGGCACGCACC
>JALYVL010000087.1 GCA_030853285.1 Actinomycetota bacterium
GGGTGGCTCCACGGCGATGGTCGGCACCTCCACGGGTACGGCGCCGTGGCTGCGCAGCCGGTCGCTCATCTCACCGGCCTGGTCCTTGGTGCGCGGGACCAGCACCTTCCAGCTGTACAGCGACCGGGTCTCCCACCAGGACAACCGATGGCGCTGGGAGACCTGCTTACCGACGGTGAGCACCAAGGGCCCGGTGAGCGCCGCGCCCACCTCGTTGAGGGTCGCCAGCGTCGCGTCCAGGGTGCGCTGGTTGCAGGTGGTGCCGTTGTTGGTGATCGACACCGGGGTCTGCGAAGCGAGTCCGTGCTCGACGAGCGCGCTTGCCGTCTCCGCCAGGTGACCGGCGGTGGCGTGCAGCACAAGGGGCCCGGGCGCCGCAGCGACCGCCGCCCAGTTGACGTCGCCCCGCACGTCCGCCTCGGTGTGCGCGGAACCGATGGCGATGCCGGCGTAGGCGGGAACCGCTGTCGCACCGGTGAGTCCGGGCACGAACTCGAACTGCACTGCGGTACGGGCCACGGCCAGCGACTCGGCGACGACGGAGTCGGTGGACAACGGGTCGCCTGCGACCAGGCGGATGACGTCGTGGCCGGCCTTGGCCTCGGCCACCAACGCCTTGGCGACCTCCGCCGGCTCGCCGACCGCGGGACGGACGTCGGGGGCGGCATCGTCAAGCGCGGAGCCGACCAGGTCGACGACACCGGCGACCACGTCGTGGTCGACGAAAGCCAGCGCGGTGGCGGCGAGCGCGGCCTGCGCTCGTACGGTGAGCAGCGCCGGGTCGCCGGGTCCGGATCCGATGAACAGGATCCGGCCAGGAGTGATCTTGCGGGCTCGGCTCATGGGTGACTCTCCAGTGACGGTTGTGGCTCTACCAGTACAGCTTCGACCAGCTCGCGGGCACCGAGCTCCAGCAGTTCCGCAGCGACGGCCCTACCCAATGCCTGTGGATCCTGCACGGCGCCCACTCCGGACGCCCGCAGCACCTCCGAGCCGTCCAGTGCGGCAGCACATGCCCGCAACGAGATCTCTTCGATGACGCGGCCGTCGTCAGTGAGCGACTCGACGACCTCGGCGACCGCTCCGACCGGGGCCGTGCAACCGGCTTCGAGCGCGGCGAGCAACGCCCGCTCTGCCTCAACGGTCGCACGAGATGACGAATCTTCCAAAGTTGACAACAGCCGGGCAATGTCCTTGTCCCCGACTCGGCACTCCAAGGCGAGGGCGCCCTGCGCCGGCGCGGGCAGCATCTGCACGGGGTCGAACGACTCCGTGATCTCCGCCAGCCGCCCCACCCTGGACAAGCCTGCGCGCGCCAGCACCACCGCGTCGAGCTGACCGTCGACCACCTTGGCCAACCGCGAATCGATGTTGCCGCGCAAGGGAACAACGTCGAATCCGAGGCCCAACGCCCGCAGCTGCGCGGCCCGCCGGGGTGCGGAGGTACCAACCCGAGCACCGGTGGGCAGCTCACCGAGCACGAGGCCGTCCCGCGCCACCAATGCGTCCCGCGAGTCCTCCCGCAGCGGCACCGCCGCAAGGCTGATCCGCGGGTCCGGGGCGGTCGGCAGATCCTTGTAGCTGTGTACCGCTACGTCGACCTCGTCGGCCACCAGTGCCTCGCGCAGCGCGGCGGTGAACACGCCGACACCGATCTGCTCCACGGGCGCGGCGGAAGCATCCCCCGCGGTGCGCACCACCACCAATTCTGCCTGCGCGCCCGCGGCCACCAACGCGTCCCTGATGGTGCCGGCCTGGGTGAGGGCCAGGTGCGAGCCCCGTGTCCCGATGCGAAGTACGGCCGCCCTCACGAGGCACCGTCCGCACCGGTGTTCGCGGCGTCCTCGGCCAGCGCGCTGGGCGCCGCGACGGCCTCCACCGCTCCCGGACCCAGCTCGAACAACTCGCGCAGTGCCTCGGCGTAGGTGTCGCCGCCCGGCGATGCGGCCAGCTGCTTCACCCGCACCGTCGGGGCGTGCAAGAGCTTGTCGACGACGCGACGGACCGTTCGCGCTACCTCATCCCGATCGGTGCGAGCCATCAGCGGCAACCGGGTCTCCAGTCGGAGCAGCTCGGCCTCCACGACCTCAGCCGCCCGCTTGCGCAATGCGGTGACGGTCGGGGTGACCTCAGCGGACCGCTGGCTCGCCAGGTAGGTCGCGAGCTCAGCGGCCACGATGGAGCGCGCGGCCTCGGTGTCGCGGGTGGCAGCGCCCGCCTCGGGGGCGCGTTGCAGCGACTCCAGGCCGACCAGCACCACACCCGGCAGCTCGGCCACTGCAGGCTCGACGTCCCGCGGCATGCCGAGGTCGCAGATCACCAACGGCCCGCTGCCCGCCGGGCGGGCGGCAAGGGCGAGATGCGCCTGCGCCAAGGTGACCACCGCGCCGACCGCACCCGTGCAGGTCACCAGCACATCGGTCGCAGCCAGCACCGCGGGCAGCTCGTCTGCGCCGATCCCGCGCGCCGTCATACCACTCGCGACCGCGGTGCTCGCCAGGTGCACTGCGCGTTCCGGAGTGCGGTTGACCACCACGAGATCCGATACTCCCGCCCGCTGCAGCAGCGCGACCGAGAGCCCGCCCATCGCCCCCGCGCCCAGCACGACAGCACTGCGACCGGTGAGGTCGGCCGAGCCCAATGCAGTCGCGGCGCGCTGTAGGGCGACCGAGACCACCGAGGCACCCGCGGAGTCGATTCCGGTCTCGGTATGCACCCGCTTGCCGACCCGCAGCGCCTGTTGCGCGAGCTCGTGGACAGTGCGGCCGGCGGCCTGCTGCGCATCGGCTGCGGCGTAGGCGGCGCGGATCTGGCCGATGATCTGCTGTTCGCCGACCACCATGGAGTCCAGCCCGCTGGCCACAGTGAACAGATGCTCGATCGCCGATTCGCTGTAACGCACATAGAGATGCTTGGTCAGCTCGTTCACCTCGGTGTCGGCGTGGCGCGCGAGCACCTCTCCGACATCGGTCAACGCGCCGTGGAAGGCATCGACAACCGCGTAGATCTCCACCCGGTTGCAGGTGGACACCAGCATCGCCTCGGAGACCCGCGGGGAGCGCAGCAGTTCTTCGAGCAGCTTCGGCCGCTCGCTGTCGGCGACCGCCACACGCTCCAGCACGCTGACGGGCGCACTTCGATGCGAGACCCCGACGAGGAGGACACTCACGGCACGATCACCGGCCCATTCTTTCTGCCGCGTTCCTCGCCTGCGCGGCGCGCGACGTGGAAGGAGAGCACCTGCATCTCCGCCGCCAAGTCGACTTTACGGACGTCGACGGTGTCAGGCACCTGCAACACCACCGGCGCGAAGTTGAGAATGCAGCGCACCCCTGCCGCCACGAGCCGATCACACACCGGTTGAGCCGCACCGGCGGGCGTAGCGACGACGCCGATCGAGATGTCGAGCTCGACGCACACGTGATCCAGCTCATCGATTTGGCGTACCACCAGCTCCCCCACCTGCTGTCCCACTCGCGAGGGGTCGTTGTCGAACAGCGCGGTGACCATGAATCCCCGGTCGGCGAAACCTTCGTATCCGGCTAAGGCGTTTCCGAGGTGTCCGACTCCGACGAGGGCGACCCGGTGGCGACGGTTCAGCCCCAGTGCCTGCTCGATCCGGGCCACCAGCCGGGGCGCGTCGTAGCCGACGCCCCTGGTGCCGTTGGACCCGAGAAAGGACAAATCCTTGCGCAGCTTGGCCGAGCCGACACCCGCAGCTGCCGCCAGTTCTTCGCTGGATACGGTGGTCATCTTGGCCTCGACGAGCGATCCGAGTACCCGCAAGTACAAAGCCAGTCGCGCGACGGTGGCCTCGGGTACCGCGCGCACACCCCCGTCCCGTCCGCCCCCGTCGCCGACGTTCGCCGAGCTGACGCGCGCCAGGGAGCGCGTCGCGTTGTGCTCGGTCACGCTGCGGGCTCCTCGCACTGATCGCTCGACGAATTGCTGGCTGGACGGTGCAGACGTCTGCCGATCGGCAGGGGTGCCCACGGGGTGCTGTGCTGCTTGACGCAGTCCACGGTAACCGCTTGTGAACGTATGCACAAAGTGACGTTGATGCGCTCGCACCGGGTGTGACCTGCGGCGTATCGAATTGTTGGGGTGGTCCAGGTCACGGCGTGCCGGCCGAGGCAGGACGACACAACGGCGCCCCGGCCGAAGCCGGGGCGCCGTTGGTGATCGGTGGGACTAGCTCACTTGGCTGCCATGGAGGGCACGGTGAGCACCTTGCCGATGGCGAACACGGTGGCGTTGGCGGTGGGGATGTTGCCGCACGCAACCGGGTTGCCGTTGATCAGCGGCGCGTCCGCGGTGCCGGTGATCGTGACGGGCTCACCCTCGACACTCTTGACCGTTCCCGCCTTCACGAGGCCTGCGGCGTCGTAACGCATCGGGATCACGTGGTAGGTGAGAATCTTGGTCAGGTTGCCCTTCGGGTCCTTCAACAGCGTATCCAAGGTGCCCGGGGGCAGGGCCGCGAAGGCAGAGTCGATCGGACCGAACACCGTGTACGCCGCGTCGGGCTTGTTCAGGGTGTCGACCAGGCCCGCCGCCTTGACGCCGGCAGTCAACGTCGTGAACAGCGGGTTGGTCGACGCCGCGGTGCCTACCGGCTGCGACACCATGGCGTCGGGCGATCCGGCACCTTGCTTCGGCACGGCGGAGCAGGACGGTCCGAAGATGTCCTTGACGGTGGTGACGCCGCTGCCCCCGGCTGCGCTCGGGGAGCTCGCCGAGCTGGACGAGCCCGAAGCGCTCGAGGAGCTGGGGCTGGAGGCGCTGGTGGTGGCCGCCCCGCCCGTGGTGGTGGGGCTGCTGCTGGACGACTGTCCACTGCTGCATGCTGCGATGGACAGGGTGAGTGCGGCGAGCGCACCGACGGCTGCAAGCCGCTGAGTCTTTCTCACGTCAGTTCCTCCTGATCGTGCGAACCCGGTCGGTCCGGGCCGTCGAGGGGTTCTTCGCGGCCCGGACCTTGATCGGTTCAGTCGAGCGAGATCACGGTTGCGCAACGGTCGAATTCGCGCCAAACTCCCTGTCCTGACGGACATTCTGATCTACCTCCGTCCACAGTGCACCCACCTTCCGTCCACTGGGGACGGAAGGTGGGCTGCTTTGCGCGGGGGGCGCGGCCTAGGAGGCGGTGAACAGCACGCTGTGCCAGCCCGACGCGCCGTCTGGCAACGTGCTGGCCCGCTCCTGGGTCTGCAGGATGCCGTTGGCGTCGGTGGCCCGGCAGGCGATGGTGTGGCTGCCTGCGGGCACATTCTCCAGGTCGATCCGCCACATCCGCCAGGTGTCCTTGTTCACCTCCGTGGCCAGCCGCGCCTGCTGCCACGGACCGCTGTCCAGCATGACCTCCACCGACTTGATGCCCACACCTTGCATCCACGCCGTGCCGGTGGCCGTTACCCGGCCCGCCTTGACCTGCTGGAAGCCACCGGGAACCGTGATCTTCGACTGCGTCTTGATGGGCGCCTTGGCTGCATACCCCCGCGGTATCCAGTAGGCCTGCTTGGCGGCGAACGTGGTCAGCTCGATGTCCATGATCCACTTGGTGGCCGAGGCGAAACCATAGATCCCGGGCACGATCATCCGTACCGGGAACCCGTGGATCACCGGCAGTGGCTCGCCGTTCATGTTCACCGCGAGCAAGGCACCCCGATCGGGTTCCATCACCACGTTGAGCGGCGTTCCGGCGGAGTAGCCCCCGCTGGCGGTGGAAAGTATCTGGTCCGCGCCCGGTTGGACACCGGCTTCCATGAGCAGGTCGCGCAGGGAGACCCCGACCCAGTCCGCCGAGCTGACCAGGTCGCCACCGACCTCGTTGGAGACACAGGTCATGGTGATGCGCTCCTCGATCAACGGGCGCTTGAGGAGGTCCTGGAAGGACAGCGTCATCTCCTTGTCCACCATGCCGTGGATCTTCAGTTGCCAGTCGTTGAGGTTGATCTGTGGTGGCTGCAGCGAGGTGTCGACCCGGTAGAACACGTCGTTCGGGGTGGTGAACGGGAGGCCGCCATCGGCCACGAAGTCGATCCCGCTGGGCAGTGGCGCAAGGGGCTTGGCGGCGGCGATGGTGCCGACTTTCGAGGGATCTGCCGAGGTCAGGACCAGCTGGCCGCCGTACCCGGCGATACCCGCCCCCACCGCCACGGCAGCGGAGGTGCCGAGGAAGCCACGGCGTGACATGCCCTCGGCGTCATTTCGGGACTCCGCACTCTCGGGGTTGCGCCGCCGAGAGTGCGGAGCGCGCTTGGGTGC
>JALYVL010000088.1 GCA_030853285.1 Actinomycetota bacterium
TGGGTACTCGCGGAGCCCGGTGTCGGCGTCGGTGAAGATGACGCCCTGCTGCTCGAGGTCCTCGCGGATGGAGTGGTAGACGACCTCCGACTCGTACTGCGCGGTGACACCACCGATCAGGGCGTTCTTCTCCGCCTCGGGGATGCCGATCCGATCGTAGGTCTTCTTGATGTCCTCGGGCAGGTCATCCCAGGTCTGGGCCTGCTTTTCCCCCGCGCGCACGAAATATTTGATGTTGGCGAAATCGATGCCCGACAGGTCCGCGCCCCAGTTCGGCATCGGCTTGCGATCGAAGATGCTCAGCGCCTTGAGTCGCTTGGCGCGCATCCACTCCGGCTCGTCTTTCTTGTCCGAGATGTCGCGCACGACCTCCTCGGACAGCCCGCGCTTGGCGATCGACCCAGCCGCGTCGGAGTCGGACCAACCGAAGGCGTATTGGCCGAGCGAGGCGATCGTCTCGTCCTGGGTCATCGGCGCCTGCTGGGCGACCTCATGCTGAGCAGCCACATCTTGAGTAGCCAAATCCTGAGCGATTGTCATGCGTGCTCCTTCCGGAGAGCGGTGCGGTCGGGCACTTGCTGGGTTGGTACGTGGGTGGTGCACACCGGGTCGCCGTTGGCGATGGTGGCCAGCCGCTGGACATGGGTGCCCAGGAGCTCGGCAAACGCGGTCCGTTCGGCCTCACACAGCTCGGGAAACTCGGCGGCGACCGGGGCCACCGGACAATGGTGCTGGCAGAGTTGAACACCGTTGCCGACCTGCCGCGTGGAAGCAGCGTATCCGGCCGTGGTCAACGTCTGCGCGAGGCCTGCCGCACTGTCCGAGACGCTTCGACTGCCGTCAATCGGCACCTGGCTGGTGATGGCGGCGATGCGCCGCCGTGCGAACTCGTGGACCGCATCATCGCCGCCGAGCTCCCGCAGCTGACGCAGCGCGTCCACGCCCAGTTCCGCCAGACCCTGGGCGGAAGGACTGAACCGGGACCGTCCCGCGGCGGTGAGCAGGTAACTGCGGGCCGGGCGTCCCCGGCCGCGCGGAACTCGTGCCGGCGCAGAGTTGGAGGTGGCCTCGCCTGCGGCGACCAGTGCGTCCAGGTGCCTGCGGATCCCTGCTGGGCTGACTCCCAGGCTCACGGCCACGTCGGTAGCGGTGACCGGGCCACGCTCGAGCAGCTGCTGGGCGACCGACGCACGCGTCTGCTGCTCGTGCGCACGGTGTGGCGCGTCGATCACAGCGGCCGCTGGGTATTTCACAACACCAGTGTGACGCAATTACCCACCGCCTGTCCACCCGAGCTGTGATCCGCCGGGGCAACGCGGCGCCCACGGCTAGGGTGACGCTGTGGCCAGCGGCAGATCGAACACCGTCGACGACGCGTCGACAGTGTTGCCGAGCCGACGGACACCGTTCTCCATTGTCGCCCTGCACGATGTCGAGCAGTCCGCCCCCGGCCTCAACCCGGCCGAAACTGCACAGCTGCGGGCGGCACGGCGCTTCGGGGCGGCAGGGGCGCTCCTGATGGCGCTCGGTTCCCTCGGCGCGGGCGCCAACCCCGTGCTGCAGAACCCCCTGCAAGGCATGCGGGTGCTGGGACTGCCGGCCCGGATGCCGAGCACAGCGCTCGCCATCACCGTCACCGGCATGATCATGGTGGTGCTCGCCTGGCTGGTGATCGGTCGCTTCGCCCGCGGTAGCGCCCCCCGCCGGATGACCCGGTCCCAGCTCGACCGAACCATGCTGCTCTGGGGCTTGCCGCTGACTCTCGCGCCACCGATGTTCAGCAAGGACGTGTACTCCTACCTGGCCCAGAGCGAGATCGCGGCTCGGGGGCTGGATCCCTACGTGCTGGGCCCGGCCCAAGCATTGGGCGTCGGCAATGTGCTCACCCGCACGGTGCCCACCATTTGGCGAGACACCCCGGCGCCGTACGGACCCTTGTTCCTCTGGGTGGGACGCGGGTTCGCCCACCTTGCGGGGAACTCGATCATCACCGGCATCCTTCTGCACCGCCTGCTCGCCCTGGTGGGCGTGGCGTTCATCGTGTGGGCACTCCCACGCCTGGCTCGCCGTTGCGGCGCCTCCTCGGTGGCCGCGTTGTGGTTGGGGGCGCTCAACCCGCTGGTCCTGTTTCACCTGGTCTCCGGAATCCACAACGAGGCTCTGATGATCGGACTGATGCTGGCGGGTGTCGAGCTGGCAATGCGTGGCGTCGAGCATGCCGGGCCGCTGCGGGGGCATGCGGTGGTGGCCCTGTGCGCGGGCTCGGGAGTAATCGTGCTGTCCGCCACCGTCAAAGTGCCCTCGTTGCTGGCGTTGGGATTCGTCGGGATGGCGCTGGCCCGCCGCTGGGGGGCCGGCGTGCGGGCGATCGTTACCGCAGGCGCCCTGCTGGGCGCCATCACCGCAGTGGTCTTCCTTGCTGTCGGGCAGGCCAGCGGGCTCGGCTTCGGCTGGACCAAGACCCTGGGCACGGCGAATGCGGTGCGCAGCTGGATGTCGATGTCCACCCTGGCCGGGATGTTCACCGGGCTCGTCGGCAAGCTGCTCGGTCTCGGCGACCACACCTCGGCCATTCTCACCTTCACCCGCCTGATCGGTGCCCTGATCGCCGGCTACGTCGGCGTACGAATGTTGCTGGCCGTGCTGTGGGGTCGCGTACACGCGTTGGGCGGGCTGGGCATCACGCTGGCGGCGGTGGTGTTGCTGTTCCCGGTGGTGCACCCTTGGTATCTGCTGTGGGCGGCGATCCCCCTCGCGGCGTGGGCCTCATCGCCGGCCTACCGTCGGGTGGCCGTCGTGGTCTCTGCTGTGATCGCGCTGTTGTTGATGCCCAACGGCGGTGACATCGCCCCGTTCGTCATCGTGCAGGCGGCGGTGGCGGCGATCGTCGTGGCGTTGGTCGCCGTCTTCCTCGTCCGGCGTTCGCTGCCGTGGCGTGATTACCTTCGGCCTGCCGACACTCTCGAGCCCGTCGCCGCATACGCTGGACCCTCGTGACCGCTGCCGCTCCCTCCAGCGCGGTGCAACTTTGCGGGGTGGCCAAGGCTTTCGGGGCGACCCGGGCCGTGGATGGGCTTGATTTGGACGTGCAGCCTGCGCAGGTGCTGGCGTTGCTCGGCCCCAACGGCGCAGGCAAGACCACCACGGTGGAGATGTGCGAGGGGTTTACGCCGCCGGACGCGGGCACCGTGCGCGTTCTCGGTCTCGACCCGATCGTCGACACCGCACAGCTGCGACCGCGGATCGGCGTCATGCTGCAGGGTGGCGGCGCCTACCCCGGTGCACGGGCCGGAGAGATGCTCCGCCTGATCGCCTCCTACTCGGCCCGCCCGCACGACCCCGACTGGCTGCTCAGGACCCTTGGCCTCACCGAGGTGGTCCGCACGTCCTACCGTCGGCTCTCCGGGGGTCAGCAGCAACGTCTCGCGCTGGCCTGTGCACTGGTGAACCGACCGGAGCTGGTCTTCCTCGACGAGCCAACCGCAGGGATGGACGCGCAGGCGCGGCTGCTCGTGTGGGACCTCATTGATTGTCTGCGGCGCGACGGCGTGACGGTGCTGCTGACCACGCACCTGATGGACGAGGCCGAGCAGCTCGCCGACCAGGTACTGATCATCGACCACGGTAAGGCGGTCGCCAAAGGGTCGCCGACCGAGCTCACCACCGACGGCGCCGAGCAGCAGCTGCGTTTCTCCGCGCCGAGCCGGCTGGACGTCGACCTGCTACGCGCCGCGTTGCCCGAGGGGTACCACACCGCGGAGCCGCAGCCGGGTCGCTACCTGGTGGAGGGACAGATCAGTCCACAGGTGCTGGCCACCGTGACATCGTGGTGCGCCCGGATGGACGTGCTGGCCACCGACTTGCGGGTTGCCCAACGCAGCCTGGAAGACGTGTTCCTGGAACTGACCGGGCGGGAGCTGCGGGAGTGAGCGAGCGAAGCGACGTGGGCCAGCGGTTCGCCACCGGCACCTTTGCGCCCGACCCGAGACCAGCTGCTCCTGCGCGGATGCTGCTCGCCCAGGGCTGGCTTGAGCTGATCCTGCTGCTGCGCAACGGCGAACAATTGTTGCTTACCATGCTCATTCCGATCACGCTCCTGCTCGGCCTGAGCCTGCTGCCGATCGTCGACCTACCGACACCCCGCGTGAACTCCGTGGTTCCCGGCGTGATGGCCCTCGCGGTGATGTCCACTGCCTTCACCGGCCAGGCGATCGCGGTGGGCTTCGACCGTCGCTACGGCGCCCTCAAGCGGCTCGGCGCCACACCCTTGCCGCGATGGGGGATCCTGGGGGGCAAGGGCGCCGCGGTGCTGGTGGTCGTGGCCCTACAAGCCGCCGTGCTGGGGGTCATCGGAGCGAGCATCGGGTGGCGCCCCAGTGTGCTCGGCCTGCTCGTCGGGGTGCTCGCACTAGCCTTTGGCACTTTCGCTTTCGGAGCATTGGGGCTCCTGCTGGGCGGTTGGCTGCGGGCCGAGATCGTGCTGGCGCTGGCCAACATCATTTGGTTCGTCCTGCTCGGCCTCGGCGGCATTGTGGTGCCTCTGGACCGGCTGCCCTCCGGCATGGCCACGTTCGCCCGGCTGCTGCCCTCCGGTGCGCTGACCGAGGCGCTGCGGGCAGCGACCATGCATGCGAGCGTGGACGTCGGCGCGCTGGTGGTGCTGTTGGTCTGGGGGACTGTGGCCGGAATCGCTGCCACCCGTACCTTCCGGTTCACCTGAGCGCACCTACCATCGACACCGTGCATGCGTCCGCCCTCAGACGGCTCTCCGTACCCGCCCAGCGGCGGTTCACCTTCGTCGCCGCACTCACCCAGGCGGGTATCGCGGTCACGGGGGCCGTCGTACGGGTCACCGGCTCCGGCTTGGGCTGCCCCACCTGGCCGCAGTGCTTCCCCGGCAGCCTGGTGCCCACCGGAACGACCTCGGTGCCGGCCTACGAGCAGGCGATCGAGTTCAGCAACCGGATGCTCACCTATGTCGTGACCATCGCGGCGGTCGCCGCCTTGCTGGTGGTGCTCGGCGCGGGCCGCAGGCGCCAGCTCAAGCGTTACGCGTGGAGCCTGCCCCTTGGCACCGTGGTGCAAGCCGTGCTCGGTGGGTTCACCGTGCTCACCGGCTTGGTCTGGTGGACGGTGGCGCTGCATCTGCTGGTATCCACCGTGCTCATCTGGCTCGCGGTGCAGCTGCACGTGGGCGTGGCCCAGGCCGACTCCCCGACCGCCCGCACCGTGGTCGCCGAGCCCCTGCGCGGTCTGCTGGCCGTCGCCACCGTCACGATGGGTGCGCTGCTGATAGCGGGAACGTTGGTGACAGCGGCCGGCCCGCACGCGGGTAACGCCAGAACGACCCGGCTGGAGGTGAGCATCCCGGCCCTGGCGCAGCTGCACGCCGACCTGCTCGTCGGTTACCTCGGCTTGCTCGTCGGGCTGTATTTCGCGCTGCGAGCCGCCGGTGGTCCGGTGGCCGTGCTGCGGCAGTGGTGGGTGCTGATGGCGGTGGTGCTCGCGCAGGGTGCCGTGGGTGTCGTGCAGTACTTCACCGGTGTCCCGGAGGTGCTGGTCGCGGTGCATGTCGCCGGTGCCTGCGCCGTCACGGCAGCAATGGCCACCCTGTGGGCCCGGACCCGGGTCCGCATAGCGGTACCGGACGCGCCGCTGGCCGCTGCCCGCGCGGATCAAGCGTCGGAAGTCGGAGCCCCGGAAGCCGCCCATATCGCTGGCTGACCGTCGACCGATTCGCATGCCGGACGTTCCGCGCCGCAACAACGAACTTGTCCGACCCCGAGCCCGAGCCCGAGCCGCGAGCGGCCGAAATCCCACCCCCGGGGCAAAGCACACCAATTGGAAAGGCTATTCGCGCACAGCGCACTCAGTCTGTACATATTGAGACATGAGTACGATACGCGGACGAGCGATCATACGGGTCACAGTCTCGAGTAACACCACCGCAAACGGACGACGTGGGCTTAGGCCGGGGTGGCCACCAGTGCCACAGACCCATGAGCGCGAGCCGCCACAAACCCTTCGGCGCCTCAGCCGGAGTGCCGTGCGAAATGGCCCGCCATCTTCTTGCGGAGCCCGGGCGGCAAGGTGACCGCAGCCGCGAGCTCGCGGTCCCACTCGGCTGCCTCGGCGTTCGAGGCCGCGATGACCGCCGCGGCAGTCGCGACGTCGCGCACCACGACGTCACCGAGCACTCCCCCGTCGGTGCCCATCAACGTCACCCTGGTTGCGCCCTCACCCACGAACTGGATGACAGCACGGG
>JALYVL010000089.1 GCA_030853285.1 Actinomycetota bacterium
TGCAGCTCACCAGCGGCGACGTGCAGTACCAGTCCGCCGCAACGCCCAGCGCGGTACCCGCCCCCGGCATCGAAATGAGTCAGCAATGAGCCTCCTCAACGTCGAGCGCATCAAGCTCACGACCACCCGTTCGCCTTGGTGGTGCACCGCTGTCGCCGCCCTGATCAGCTTCGGGTTTGCCCTGCTTTTCGCGCTCACCTACCGCGGCGGCATCCCCAAGGGCGCGCCGGCCTACGACCTCTCCCTCATCGAGAGCGGCACCGCAGGCTTCGGCATGTTCGTCATCATGATCATGGCGGCGCTGAGCATCACCACGGAGTACCGGTTCAGCATCATCAGGACGACGTTTCAGGCTGCCCCACGCCGTTGGCAGGTGCTGTGCGCCAAGGCGGCCTTCCTCGGCTTGGTCGGGCTGGTGCTCGGGGAGATCTTCGCCTTCGGCTCGGTGCTAATGGCCAAGGCGCTCAACAGCATGCCGCTGATGTTCAGCTCCTCCGCCGACTGGCGCAGCGTCGCCGGCATCGGCCTGGTCTACGGGCTGGCCGCGATCGTGTCCGTCGCGGTGGGTGCCCTGCTCCGGCAGTCGGCAGGAGCCATCGCCCTGGTGCTGCTGTGGCCGTTGCTGGTGGAGAACTTGGTGGGCATCATCCCCAGCGTCGGTAGCGACATCCAGAAGTGGATGCCCTTCATGAACGCCAGCAACTTCCTCAGCCAGAGCTCGAGCTCGCACTTCCTGGGCCCCTGGGCCAGCCTGGCCTACTTCGCTGTGGTCGTCGCCGTGATTTTCGGTTTCGCGATCTTCATGGTCGAGCGCCGCGACGCCTGAGGGAGAAAAACCCGGTCGGGCGACGTTGTAGAGGTATGCACCGTCGCCCGCGACGTGGAGGAGGGCTCATGCCGGTTCTGATCTTTATGCTGTACGTGGTCGCCGAGCTGGCCGCCGTGATCTGGGTGGGCAGCGCCATCGGCGTGCTGGCCACCTTCGGGCTGCTGATCCTCGGGTCCCTGCTCGGCGGTGCGCTGCTGCGCCGTGAGGGTCGGCGCACCCTGCACGCGCTGCGGGCGTCGCAAGGTAAGCGGACCTCGCCGGCCACCGAGCTCGCCGACGGCGCCTTGCTCGGCGTCGGTGCGTTCCTGCTGCTGATCCCGGGCTTTGTCAGCGACCTGTTCGGAGTCTTGATGATCCTTCCGCCGACCCGTGCCCTGCTTCGTCCCGTGGTCAAGGCGTCGGTGGCCCGGCGGGTGCAGGTGGTGGGCAGTGGACTGTGGACGCGGTCCGGACGCGGGCAGGTAATCGATGGTGAGGTGATCGATCCGGAGGTTCCGGCGCCGAGATCGCCGAAAATGGGGTTGCGCAGCGCGCCTGAGCCCCCATTTGGGCGATCTCGCCCGTAGCGAGGCCCATGTGAGTACGCAACTCCTGCTGGGCGGGCGGATCTACAGCCCGGCCTCGGCCGATGCCACGGCCATGGCTGTCACCGACGGCACCGTGGTGTGGGTGGGGGCCGACGGCCCAGCCCGTGCGCTGTACCCCGATGCTGAGATCACCGAGTTGCATGGACGCTTCGTCGCGCCGGGATTTGTCGACTCCCACGTGCACTGCACCTCCGCTGGGCTGACCCTTCGCGGGCTGGACCTGAGCGCCAATACCAGTGCCGCGCAGTGCCTGGAGCAGGTGCGCCAGTACGCCACCGAGCACCCCGACGGCATCGTGTGGGGGCACGGCTGGGACGAGTCGCAGTGGGCCGAGCAGCGCGTGCCGAGCCGTGCTGCAATCGATGCCTGTGCCCCCGGCCGCGAGATGTACCTGTCGCGGATCGACGTGCACTCGGCGTTGGTCTCGACGCCCCTGCTGGCGCGGGCGGCGGGGGTACGCCAAGCGGGCGGTTGGGTGCAGGACGGCCCGCTGAGTCAGCACGCCCACCACCTGGTCCGGACCGCTGCCCGCAACGGGCTCACCCCTTCTCAACGCGGCGCTGCGCGGGCCGACTTCTTGGATCACGCTGCCGCGCACGGGGTCGTGTGCGTGCACGAATGCGGCGGAGCGGAGATCTCCGGAATCACCGACTTTCGCGAGACGCTGGCGCTCACCCACGGCGTCGAGGTCCGCGGTTACTGGGGTGAGCTGGTGACCAGCACGACCCAGGCCGAGGAGGTGTTGATGCGTACCGGTGCACAGGGGTTGGCCGGCGATGTCTTCGTGGACGGATCGTTGGGTTCACGGACCGCCTGGTTGCACGAGCCCTACCGCGACGACCCTCGCTCGCCCAGCAACACCGGTGCCGCCTACCTACAGGTGCACGAGATCGTCATGCATTTGCGCGCGTGCACCGAGCTGGGAGTGCAGGCGGGCTTCCACGTGATCGGGGACGCCGCGATGCAAGCGGTGGTGCGCGCGTTCGCCGTGGTCGTGGCGGAGCTGGGCGGTCCGAGGGTTGCCGCGTGCGGCCACCGGTTGGAGCACGCGGAGATGGTGAACGCCGACGACGCGGCGCAGCTCGGCTCCTGGGGGGTGTTGGCCAGCGTCCAGCCGATGTTCGATGCCCTCTGGGGAGGCGACGATGGGCTGTACGCCCGGCGGCTGGGGGCTGTGCGCGCCGCGCGGTTGAACTGCTACGCCACCATGGCCGCTGCCGGGGTCGGACTGTGCATCGGTTCCGACGCACCCGTCACACCGCTGGACCCGTGGCGAGCCGTGCAGGCCGCCGTGCAGCATCGCACCGCGGGCAGCGGGATCTCCCCGCGCGCGGCGTTCGCTGCCGCTACTCGAGGGGCATGGCGGGCCGGGGGAGTGCGCGACGGCGTTGCCGGCACGCTGGTGCCGGGCGCACCCGCGTCGTATGCGGTGTGGGATTGCGAGGAGCTGGTGGTGTCCGCGCCCCGAGACTCGGTCCAGCGGTGGTCCACCGACCCGCGGGCCGGCGTGGCGCCGTTGCCCCGGCTGGACCCTGGCAGTGTCCTGCCCCAGTGTGTGCGCACCGTGCATCGCGGGCGGACGATCTTTCAGCGCTGACTGCGCCCGTACGCTGGCAGCATCCAACGCCTCCGGAGGTGCCCCATCATTCGCGTGCCTCGCCGTGCCGTCCTCGTGCGCTGCGTGGCCTCGGTGGCCGGCGGGGTGCTGCTCTTCGCCAGCTTCCCCCCGCGTCCGCTCTGGTTCCTGGCCCCGATCGGGATCGCGGTGCTGTTCCTTGTGTTGCGCAATCGGGGCCTTCGAGCAGGTTTCGGTTACGGCTACCTCGCGGGTCTGGGTTTCCTGGTACCGCTGCTGCCCTGGATCGGCGTGTACGTCGGTCCGCTGCCGTGGCTGGCCCTGGCCGCCGTCGAGGCGCTGGCCGTAGGGCTGTTCGGTGCCATGACGGCGGTGCTCACCCGACTGAGCGGGGCACCGTTCTGGGTGGCCTGCGCGTGGGTGGCCACCGAGTACCTGCGGTCGACGGTGCCGCTCAACGGGTTTCCCTGGGGAAAGCTGGCTTTCGGTCAGTCGGACGGGGCGCTACTGCCACTGGCCAGTCTGGCCGGCGCTCCGGGACTGACCTTTGCGGTGGCCTTCATCGGGACTTCGCTCGCCGCCCTTGTGTTGCACGCCCGGCTTCGCCGACGCATCGTCGCCGGGCTCTGCGCCACGGCGGCGCTGGCGCCCCTCGCCCTCGCCCTCGCGTTGATGCCGAGCGTGCGGGCCACCAACCACGACGGCAGGCAAACCACTGTGGCGCTGATCCAGGGCAACGTCCCGCGCTTGGGCTTGGAGTTCAACGCCCAACGCCGCGCGGTGCTGGACAACCATGTCGCGGAGACCAAGAAGCTGGCCGCGGAGGTCGCCGCCGGGCGAGCGCCGCAGCCGCAGCTGGTCATCTGGCCGGAGAACTCCTCCGACATCGACCCGCTGGCCAACCCCGATGCCGCCCAGGTCATCAACGACGCGGCCCGGGCCATCAAGGTACCCATCCTCGTCGGAGCGGTGCTGAGCAACGGCGACGGGACCACCGGCAACGTCTCCATCGTCTGGGATCCGACGACCGGGCCGGGGGAGGAGCACATCAAGCGGGTGCTGGTGCCCTTCGGAGAATACCTGCCCGCCCGATCGTTCTTCAGCCACTTCTCCTCCTACGCCGACCTGGCGGGACGTTTCGTCCCCGGCCACGGCAACGGGGTGGTCACCCTGAACGGCGTACCGATCGCGGTGGCCACGTGCTACGAGGTGGCCTTCGACAACCTGGTGACGGACTCCGTCCGTGCCGGCGCCCAGCTCATCACCGTGCCCACCAACAACGCGACCTTCGGGCGCACCGAGATGACCTACCAGCAGCTGGCCATGTCGCAGGTGCGCGCGGTGGAGCACGGCAGGGCGGTCGTCGTGGCCGCCACCAGTGGGGTCAGCGCGGTCATCGCACCCGACGGCACCGTGGAGTCGCACACGTCACTCTTCACCGCTGACGCGCTCGTTGCGCGAGTACCGCTGCGGACTACGACTACGCTGGCTACTCGGCTCGGGGCCGGTCCGGAGATCGTGGTGAGCGTTCTCGCGGTGCTGGCCTTTGGAGCCGCCTTGCTGCGACCGACCATCGGTGGGCGGGGGAGCAGGGCCCATGAGCTGGTGGCTGCCAACGAGGAGGACGTTCATGTCGGAGCACGAGCTCCCGCGCGAGGCTGAGGGGATGCGTGCTGAGACACCGAGCAGCAACGTACTGGTGATCATCCCCACCTACAACGAGCGCGAGAACCTCGCTTCCATCGTGGGCAGGTTGTTGGTGGCGGTACCACAGGCGCATGCCCTGGTGGCCGACGACGGCAGCCCAGACGGGACCGGAGCGCTGGCCGACGAGCTGGCCGCCGCAGACCAGCGGGTGCACGTCATGCACCGCACGGAGAAGTCCGGGCTCGGCGCGGCCTACATTGCGGGGTTTCGCTGGGCACTGGAGCGTGGTTACCAGGTGATCGTGGAAATGGACGCCGACGGTAGCCACGCGCCGGAGCAGCTCCCACTGCTGCTGAGTCGGATCGACGGCGGCGCCGACTTGGTCCTCGGTTCGCGCTACGTCCCCGGTGGCAGCGTCGTCAACTGGCCCAAACGGCGCGAATGGCTCTCCCGTGGGGGAAATTTGTACTCACGCCTCGCCCTCGGTGTCAAGATCAATGACATCACGGGGGGCTACCGCGCCTACCGCAGCGTGGTGTTGGAGTCGCTTCCGCTGGATGCGGTTGCGTCGCAGGGCTACTGCTTCCAGGTGGATCTCGCGTGGCGCGCAGTGCAGCACGGGTTCACCGTCGTCGAGGTACCCATCACGTTCACCGAACGGGTGCTCGGTGAGTCGAAGATGAGCGGTGGCATCGTCCGCGAGGCACTACTGCAGGTCACCGGTTGGGGTGTGCGCAACCGACTGCGCCGGCGACGGACCGCCCCCGACCGCAAAGCGATCGTCTAAGACGAGCGTCGACGGGCCTTCAACAGCTCCAGCCGCTCGTTGAGCAGTTCCTCCAGCTCGGCGGTGGAGCGTCGCTCCAGCAGCATGTCCCAGTGGGTGCGCGGCGGCTTGACCTTCTTGGCCTCGGGAGCGGAACCACCGATCAGCTCAGATGTGGCGCCGTGCAGCCGGCATTCCCAGGTACCGGGGAATTCGGCGTCATCGGCGAAAGGCACATCGAACTCGTGTCCCTTGGGGCACCCGTAGCGCGCCGCCTGCCGCGGCGCCAGGTCATGGTCCCTGTCCGTCTCGTAGCTGACGGCTCCGAGCCTGCTGCCGCGCAAGACGCGATCGGCCATGGTGTGTCCTCTCCTGATGCTTCATGCACTTCGTTTCGTCCATTGATCTCAACGCAGCAAGAGGCGTGCGCGTTCCCGCTGGGGTCGCGGCAGTGTCGACGATCTGTGTCGCCCAGTGTCGCAAGTCGAGGGGAGCACACGCAAACAGCGCTCCGCCGTAGCCTCCATGACCGTGGCCAAAAAACGGGAGCTGTGCGTGTGGTGCGGTCGCGAGGTCGTCGACACGCCGATCGGCCGACGACGGCGATATTGCAAGCCATCCTGCCGACAACGCGCTTACGAACAGCGGCGGCTGCTGAAGAACACCAGCTTTCCCGACGACGCCGTGGTGCTCACGGCGCAGGAGCTGGCGGACCTCGCCGACAGGGTCTTCAGCTTGCGCTGCGCGGCCGAAGACGTCGCCACAGCGGTTGGTGACGGTGCGGATACTGCCGAGCTAAGGCCACTGTGCGCCACCCTGCTCGAATTGGCGGCGCAGGCAGAACGCTGGCGGTAACAGAC
>JALYVL010000090.1 GCA_030853285.1 Actinomycetota bacterium
CTCACTGAGCGCCGCCAGCGCTGCCCGGGCGGCGGCGAGCCGGGCGGCCGCGTCGGGGTCGCGGTCGGTCCAGCGGCTCACCGGCGGGGGACCATCGTAGAGCGGGGAGGTGCTGGGTAACTCCTCCGGCGCCAGTGCACGGGCTCGTTGCAGGGCGCTCAACCACGTCGAGGCCTGCCTGCGTTGCATTCGTCCACCGAACACCGGCAGCGCAGTCAGGGCCGCGGCGTCGCCGGGGTCAGCGAGCACCGCCCCGGAGATCGCCGAGTCCGGCAGTACCCGCCCGGGTGCGATGTCACGGGCGGCGGCGAGCCGGTCACGCGCGTGCCACAGCTCGCGCACCGCAGCGAGCTGGCGCGGGTTGTGGAGCTTGTGGATGCCGGAGGTTCGCCGCCAGCGCTCCACCTTGGCCTTGGGCGCACCTGCTGTACGCACGTGCTCGAATTCCTCTGCCGCCCACTCCGTTTTACCCTGGGCGGCCAGCTCGACGACGAGCGCATCGCGGAGTTCGAGGAGGACCTCGACGTCCAGCGCCGCGTACACCAGCCACGACTCGGGCAACGGTCTTTTCGACCAGTCGTCCGCCCCGTGTCCCTTGACCAAGCCGAGGCCGAGCACCCGCTCGACAATGGCGGCGAGGCCCACCCGCTCGAACCCGAGCAGCCGCCCGGCGAGCTCGGTGTCGAACAACACGGCGGGATACAGGTCGAGCTCGGCGAGGCACGGCAGGTCCTGGCTGGCCGCGTGCAGCACCCACTCCGGCCCGTGCAGCGCCCGCGCCAGCGGGGCCATCCCATCGCCGAGGCCGATGGGGTCGACGAGTACCGACCCCGCTTGCGCCCGGCGCAGCTGAATCAGGTAGGCGCGTCCGGAGTAGCGGAAACCGCTGGCCCGCTCCGCGTCCAGCGCCACCGGCCCGGTTCCGCCGTCAAGGAGATCGGCCGCTGTACGGAGCTGCGCGTCGGTGGTGACGAGTTCGGGCACCCCGTCGGCGGGGGTGAGCAAGGGAACAGTGGGCCCCTGCTCGGTCGTGTCGGCCACCACGAGGGGAGACGATACGGGGGCCACTTCGCCTATCGGGATGACGGGCCCAAGCTGCGCACACCCAGCGGCGGCAGCCCGGCTGCGGAGCTCAGCAGTGCGCAGAAGGCGTCGGCGTGCCTGCTCAACGCGGGAGTCTTCGCCGTCCAGGACGCACGGACCTCCACCTGATGCGTGCGAGCGGGTCCGGCGAGGTCTCCGAACCGTACCGACGAGGTCACCGTCACGGTGCCGCCCAACGCCGTGAAATCGGCGCCGCTGTGCGTGAGGGCCTCCTGCAACCAGCTCCAGCCGACGTCGGACAGCAGTGGATCTGCGGCGAGGTCGGCGTCCAGCTCGGCCTGGATGTAGGCCACCAGGCGCAGGGTGCCACCCCACGCCTCGTGACCGTCGGGATCGTGCAGCAGCACCAAGCGGCCGCTCGCGTCGCCGTGCTCGCTTCCACGCTGCCCGTCCGTGTCCTGATCGACCGCGACCTCGGCACCCAGCGCGTAGGTGTACGGGGCCAGTCGTTGCGGGGGACGGATGGGCCCCAGCTCGATCTCCGCTCGGCTCGATGCCGCGGAGAGCTCGGACACCGCCTTGCGAAACTCCTCTGGCTGAGCCAGCACACCGGACATGGTCACACAAATGCACGCTAGCCGCGTGCGTACCGCCTGGATCGCAGGCGCGCCGTACCGACGGTGCACATGGCAGCATGGACGTCGAGATGAGCACACACGGGACTACCTCGACCACCGCCGTACCGCGTCGCCACCTCCCGGATGCGCCATTGTTGGCCGCCGTCCGGGGAGAGCGGCCCGCGCACCGTCCGGTCTGGTTCATGCGCCAGGCCGGCCGCTCGCTGCCCGAGTACCGCAAGGTTCGGGCGGGAATCGGCATGCTCGACGCCTGCTTCACCCCGGACCTGGTGTGTGAGGTCACCATGCAACCGGTACGCAGGCACGGGGTGGACGCGGCAATTTTGTTCAGCGACATCGTGGTGCCGCTGAAGGCCGCGGGCGTCGACCTGGACATCGTGGCCGGGACCGGGCCGGTGGTGGCCGAGCCGGTACGCCGGGCAGCGGACGTTGCTACGTTGCCTGCGCTCCACAGCGAGCAGTTGGCGCCAGTCGCGCAGGCAGTCGGCCTGCTGGTCAACGAGCTGGGCCCCACCCCGCTGATCGGATTTGCCGGCGCGCCGTTCACCCTCGCCTCCTACCTCGTCGAGGGCGGCCCGAGCCGCAACCACGAGCGCACCAAGGCGTTGATGCATTCCGACCCGCAGACCTGGCACGCGCTGCTGGACCGCCTCGCCGACTCCACCATCACCTTCCTCACCGCCCAGATCGACGCCGGGGTTGACGCGGTGCAGCTCTTCGACTCCTGGGCGGGGGCGTTGTCGCTGGCCGACTACCGAGAGTTCGTGCTTCCGCACTCGGCGCGGGTGCTGGCGGCCGTCGGCGAGCGGGGGGTGCCGCGCATACATTTCGGGGTGGGCACCGGCGAGCTGCTCGGCGCGATGGGGGAGGCGGGCGCCGACGTAGTCGGCGTCGACTGGCGCATCCCGCTGCCGACCGCCGCGCGACGGGTCGGCCCAGGGAAAGCGCTGCAGGGCAACATTGATCCCGCGGTGTTGTTCGCGGGGCACGAGGCGGTCGAGCGTGAGGTGGGCCGAGTTCTCATCGACGGCGCTGCTGCCATTGCTGCCGGTGCGAGCGGGCACATCGTGAACCTCGGCCACGGCGTGCTGCCGGACACCGACCCCGACGTGCTGACCCGCGTGGTGGAGCTGGTGCACTCCTCGTGAGTCCGTCGGTCGCGGTGATCGGCGGCGGGATCTCGGGGCTTGCCGCGGCGCACCGGCTTCGCACGGTGCTCGGCCACGCGGCGGCGATCACCGTGTTCGAGCAGTCGTCCAGGCTTGGCGGGGTACTGCGCACGGTGACGCTGGCCGGGCACGCCTTCGACGTCGGTGCGGAGGCATTTCTCACCAGGCGACCCGAGGTCCCCGACCTGCTGGACGAACTCGGGTTGACCGATCAGTTGGTCCACCCGGCCGGCGTGCCTGCGAGCGTGCGGGCCGACGGTCGCTCGCAGCCGTTGCCCGCCCGCACGGTGATGGGCATCCCCTCCACGGTGGAATCTATGCGCCACGTGCTTTCCGCCGAGGGCCTGGCCCGCCTTGCGGCCGAACCCGAGCGGGCGTTGCACTGGGACGTGGGTAGCGACGTCTCGGTGGGTGAACTGGTGCAGGATCGGTTCGGCGTAGAGACGGTGGCCCGCTCGGTGGACCCCTTGCTCGGCGGCGTGTACTCCGGGCGCGCGGAGTCGTTGGGGGTGCGCGCTGCGCTGCCGACGCTGGCAGCTGCGCTGGACCGGGGTGCGCCGAGCCTGCTGGCCGCGGCCGCTTCCGCGGTGCCCGAGCCCCGCCCGGGAGTCCCGGTCTTCGGGGCGGTGCGCGGGGGCTACGGGCGGCTGATCTCCGCGCTGCGAGACTCGGCTGACCCCTCGGTTCGCCTGGCCTGCGCCGTGACCGGACTCGGCGCGGATGCGCACGGGTGGTGGGTGCGCGCCGCGGACGGTGCCCGCGAGTGCTTTGACGCGGTCGTCGTCGCAGTGCCCGCCCCGGCCGCCCGAAAGCTGCTCAGCACCGTTGCCCCCGCGGCGTCACACGCAGCGGACGGTATTGCGCTCGCGTCCTGCGTGGTGGTCGGATTGGCCTTCGACGCCAACCGGGTCCAGCTGCCGCACACATCGGGACTGCTCGTGGCCACCGGCGAACCCCTGCACGCCAAGGCGTTCACCCACTCCAGTCGCAAGTGGCCGCACCTGGGTGGCGAGGACGTGGTGCTCCTGCGTGCGTCACTCGGGCGCTTCGGGGACGCCACGGCGTTGCAGATCGATGACGCGGAGGTGGTGTCGCTGGTACGAAGCGATCTGGCCACCGTGCACGGCATCACGACGCCGCCGTCGGACGTGGTGGTGCAGCGGTGGGGCGGGGGGCTGCCGCAGTATGCAGCCGGCCACCTGGAGCGAGTTGCTGCGCTCACCGACGCGGTGGCCGCCCTGCCCGGCCTGGCGGTCGCGGGGTCGATGCTGCACGGTGTGGGCGTACCCGCGTGTATCGCCACTGGCCGGGCCGCCGCCGACCGTGTCGTGCACCACATCAATGCATCTGCGCGGGGTAGTGGCGTGGTGGCACCATAGGTGGCATGGCACACCTTGACTACGCAGCGCTGAACTCCCAGATCCGCTACACCATGTTCTCGGCCTTCAAGACCCGTCCCGGCGTGCTGGGCGCCGACCGCGGAGCCGCAGCCCAGGAGGCGGCGGAGTTCTTCGACGGGCTGGAGCGCAAAGGGGTTGTGGTACGCGGGGTGTACGACATCGCTGGGATGCGCGCGGACTGTGACTGGCTGGTGTGGACCCACGCCGAAACGATCGAGCAGCTGCAGGCCGCATACTCCACCCTGCGCCGGGACACCGCGCTCGGCCGCGCCAGCGACCCGATGTGGTCCAACACGGCGGTGCACAGGCCGGCGGAGTTTAACAAGGGCCACCTGCCCGCCTTCGTCGCGGGCGAGGAGCCGGGCAACTACCTGTGCCTGTACCCGTTCGTCCGCTCTTATGACTGGTACCTGTTGCCCGACGCCGAGCGTCGTCAGATGCTCGCCGACCACGGCAAGGCCGCCCGCGGATACGCCGACGTCCGCGCCAACACGGTGCCCGCCTTCGCCCTCGGCGACTACGAGTGGCTCCTCGCCTTCGAGGCACCGGAGCTGCATCGCATCGTGGACTTGATGCGCGACCTGCGTGCGACCGAGGCTCGCCACCACGTGCGGACGGAGATCCCGTTCTTCACCGGCCCGCGGGTGCCGGTCACCGAACTCGTCGCCGCCCTGCCCTGACCGACTCGCTCCAACGGGTCGCTTACTCGGCAGGGACCAGGCGCATGGAGATCGAATTTATGCAGTACCGCTGGTCGGTGGGGTTGTCGTAGCCCTCGCCCTCGAAGACGTGCCCGAGGTGGCTGTGGCACGTCGCGCAGATCACCTCGGTGCGCTTCATGCCCATGGTGCTGTCCTCGTGCAAGATCACCGCGTCGCTGTCTGAGGGCGCGAAGAACGAGGGCCACCCGCAATGGGACGGGAACTTGGTGTCGCTGCGGAAGATCTCGGCACCGCAGGCCCGGCACTCGTACACGCCGGTGGTCGTGGTGTCGGTGTACTCGCCGACGCCGGGCCGTTCGGTGCCTGCTTTGCGCAGTACCGCGTACTCCTGCGGGGTCAGCTTCTCGCGCCACTCCTGCTCGGTGTGCACGACGGACGGGGTGGCCTGGGTGGTTCTGCTCATGCCTCCACGCTAACCCTGCTCCGCTACAGCAGCATGCCCAGCACGACGAGCACGGCGTTCCACAAGGTGTAGGCGACGACGACGAGCAACAGTCCCACCACCCCGACGGCGATCAGTCGCCGCAGCCCGGCGGCACGGTTGGCCGAGCTGGCGAAGTTGCCGACGTCGGCGAGATAGCCCTCCACGGTGAAGCTGGGGTGCGAGCGCTCCATCCGGTCCAGGTGCGCGGCGAATGCTTGCGCCTCGGGATCGTCGGGGTCGAGCCCCACCAGGTCCTCGCCGAATCGGCCGGGCGGTGGTACGTAGTTTTCCGCCCAGCCGGCGCCGCTCACGCTCATGGCCTTACGGTAGCGCTCACGGCGGGCAGATGGTGCCCGGCCGAGGTCGTTTACCATCGGCGAGATAGACGCCGACGGCGTCTTGGGTGCAGGGGGAGAACAGGAACACCGGGTGTCCGGTGCTCTGCCAGCTCAGCACCGTGCCGTCGCTGCCTGCCTGTTGCACGTCGGTCAAGGTCGCCGGTGTGCCTGCGGCGCCGACGACCGGATCGGCAGTGGAGCTCACGAGCAGCGCCGGAGGCACCGCGTTGAGCGTCTTCACCGCCGGAGCGGTAGGAGGGGTGGGCCAGGACAGGCACAGCAGTAGCCGGGCGGCGGCGTCGGCGCCGAACAATGGATAATCCTTGCGCCACTGGGCAACCAGAGTGGACACCTGGCCGGGGGTGGGACGCAGCGCCGCGTCGCTGCAATGACCGACGAAGGAGTCGTCGATCGCTGTGCCGGGGTTTCCCGCGACGGCGCGGCCCGCCGACTGGTCCAGGTAGGCGAGCAGGGCGGTGGGGTCGCCTGCGTTTGCGGTGGCCAGCGC
>JALYVL010000091.1 GCA_030853285.1 Actinomycetota bacterium
AGGGGTGGACACCGACGAACGGACCATTCCGCACGAGGTTGGTTTGATCGACCGGGCCGTGCATTTGAACAAGGGCTGCTACCGCGGGCAGGAGACCGTAGCGCGGGTGCACAACCTGGGCAAGCCGCCGCGACGACTGGTGCTGCTGCATCTGGACGGCTCTGCCGGGGGGCTGCCGGAGACCGGTGATGAAGTCACGGCCGAGGGTCGCACGGTGGGGCGCGTCGGCACCGTGGTGGAGCACCACGAGCTGGGGCCTCTCGCGCTGGCCTTGGTCAAGCGCAGTGTTCCTGCTGACACCCCGCTGATGGCCGGCGAATCCGCGGCGGCCATCGATCCCGACTCGGTCGTCGCTGAGCAGGGAGATCAGGCCGGGCGACTCGCGGTATCCCGATTGCGGGGACGCTGAGGGGGCCACAATCTGGAGCCGCGCGACGCAGCGTCGTGCGCACTGGCGGCGGGAACGGTCGCCGCACGGTATGGTGTGCCTAGGAAGAAACATACATTTGAACGGGGCCGCCGAATCCCCTGGCCGCCCCGTCCTTGCGCGAGGGGGTCGAGCCATGGGCCGCGGCCGGGCTAAGGCGAAGCAGACCAAAGTTGCGCGAGAGCTCAAGTACAGCTCTCCGAACACTGACTTGGCATCGTTGCAACGTGAGCTGTCTGGGCACGGGTCGGACACGCTCCGAGTCGAGCCCAGGCGCACCGAGCCCGACGGAGTTCGTCCGTCCTGGGAGGACGACGACCGCGACGACTGGCAGCGCTGAACCCGAGCTTGCAACGGTGCGCTAGACGCGTCGGTGAACTCCGGTAATGCTGGCGCGAGCGCCGTTCTGCGACTTTTGCACGGCCCCGAGCACCCACGCGGGCACGTGCCGAGCGGTGAGTACGGCGAGCGCGCGGTCGACGTCTTCCGGCCCGACTACCCCCACCATGCCGACCCCCATGTTGAACGTTTTCTCCATCTCCGGCAGTTCCACCCGGCCCATCTGCGCGATGAGGTCGAATACCGGTGCGGGCCTCCATGTGGCGCGATCCAGCTGGGCCACCATCCCGATCGGCATGACCCGCTCGAGGTTGGCGACCAGTCCTCCTCCGGTGACGTGGCAGAAGGTGCGCACCTGGGTCTCCGCGATCAGCGCCAAACAGTCTTTGGCGTAGATCCGGGTCGGCTCCAACATCTCCTCGCCCAGGGTGCGACCGAACTCCTCCACGTGTGCCTCCAGCGGAAGCTTCGCCATGTCCAGCAGCACCTTGCGCGCCAAGGAATAGCCGTTGGAGTGCAGTCCGGAGGAGGCCATGCCGAGCACGACGTCGCCAGGTCGCACCCGCTCAGGCCCAAGCACGGCGTCGGCCTCGACAACCCCCACGCCGGTGGCCGAGATGTCGTACGCCCCGTCGGCCATCAGCCCCGGGTGCTCAGCGGTCTCCCCGCCCAGCAGCGCGCACCCGGCGAGCACGCATCCCTCGGCGATGCCCGCAACGATTTCCGCCACCTGCTCGGGGACGACCCGGCCGACGGCGATGTAGTCCTGCAGGAAC
This sequence comes from Actinomycetota bacterium, assembly GCA_030853285.1. Taxonomy (GTDB): domain Bacteria; phylum Actinomycetota; class Actinomycetes; order Mycobacteriales; family Mycobacteriaceae; genus X156. The sequence continues at coordinate 1,543 of JALYVL010000091.1, forward strand.
AGCGGCTCGGCGCCGGAGACCACCAGGTCGTCGACCACCATCGCCACCAGGTCCTGCCCGATGGTGTCGTGCTTGTCCATGGCCTGCGCGACCGCGATCTTGGTGCCCACGCCGTCGGTGGAGGCGGCCAGCACCGGCTCCTTCCACCGACCGGCCTTGAGAGCGAACAACCCGGCGAAGCCGCCGAGTCCGCCGATCACCTCGGGCCGGGTCGCCTTGCGAGCTGACGGCGCGAACAACTCCACGGCACGCTCACCGGCGGCGATGTCGACCCCGGCAGCGGCATAGGAGGCACCGCCGGATGCTGACTCGGCGGGGTGGCGCAGGTGGTCGGTCATCGCAGCCACGGTACCCGATGGCGCTGCGGGCCCTGTGCGTGAAAAGGTATGCCCCGCGGGCCCAACTCACGCACAGGGCGCTAGCCCATCCCCCCGCCGACCTTGGTGTACCCGCGCAGCAGGTCGCGGCTGATGATCAATCGCTGCATCTCGTCGGTGCCCTCGAAGATCCGCCACAGCCGCACGTCGCGGTACCACTGCTCGATGGGCATCTCCCTGGTGTAGCCCATGCCGCCGTGGATCTGCATCACCCGGTCGACCACCCGGTTGACCATGTTCGTCCCGTACAGCTTGGCGATCGCGCTGTCATGACGTGGATCGTTTCCTTGGTCTACGTTCCAAGCGGCCTTGAGCACCAGCCACCGGGCCGCCTCCAGCTCCACGTCGGAGTCGGCAATCATCCACGCGATGGCCTGGTTGTTGGCGATCGGCTTGCCGAAGGTGGTGCGGTCGTTCGCCTGCTGCAGCGCCAGGGACAGCAGCCGCTCGGCGCCGCCCACCGCGCGGGAGGGGATGAGGTAGCGGCCCTTGCCGATCCAGGACATCGCCAGCTGCCAGCCCTGCCCGACCTCGCCGAGCACGTTCCGCCCGGGCACCCGCACGTTGTCCAGCACGATCGAGGCCGGGGTGGACGCGCCCATGGTGTGGATCGGCGACGTGGTGTAACCCATCTCCCTGTCCACCAGGAACGCGGTGAACCCGCCCTTGGCGCCCTTGTCGGAGTCGGTCACGGCGATGCAGATGATGAAGTCCGAGGAGTTGCCGCCGGTGATGAAGATCTTCTCGCCGTTGATGATCCAGTCGTCGCCGTCCTGCTTGGCCGAGGTCCGGATGTTCGCGGCGTCCGACCCGGCGCCAGGCTCGGTGATGGCGAAGCACGACTTGCGGTCCCCGGCGATGGCCGGTTTGAGGTAGATCTCGGCCTGCTCGGGGTTGCAGTAGAACAGGATGTTGTCGGTCTCCCCGCCGGGTCGGAACCAGATGAAGCTGCGCCCGAACTCCATCTCGACCAGGGAGCGGGTGACCGCGGGCAGCGCCAGGCCGCCGTACTCCTCCGGGGTGTTCAGCCCCCACAGGTCGAACTTCTTGGCCTTGTTCTGGAGCTCGCGCATCTCGTCGTCGGTGACGGCGTTTTGCCCGCCCTCGCGACCGCGGCGCATGATCTCGCTCTCCAGCGGGATCAGCTCGCGGTCGACGAAGGTACGCACGGTCTCGCGCATGCCGCGCTCTTCGTCGGAAATGGAGAAGTCAACCATCGTTCAGATCCTTTCGGGAAGGTCAGAAGGCGCTAACCCCGGTGAGGGCGCGGCCGAGCAGCAGGGTCTGCACCTGGGTGGTGCCTTCGTAGAGGGTGAGGACGCGGGCGTCGCGGAGGTACTTGGCCAGCGGGTACTCCTCGACAAAGCCATAACCGCCGAACACCTGCAGGCACCGGTTGGCCGCGCGCACCGCAACTTCGGCGGCGTAGTACTTGGCGGCGGAGGCTTCGGCGCGGAAGGGCTGGTCGTGGTCGGCCAGGTCGGCGGCGCGCCACACCAGGAGTCGCGCAGCGTCGCGTTCGACCTGGGTCTCCACCAGCAACTGCTGGATGAGCTGGAAGCCGGCGATCTTGCGGCCGAACTGTTCGCGGCTGCCCGCATACTCCAGCGCCGCGTTCAGGCAGGCGGTGGAGAGTCCGACGGCAGAGGCGGCAATGGAGGTACGTCCGCGGTCCAGCGCGGTCATTGCCACGGTGAAGCCGCGGCCCTCCTCGCCGAGCATGGCCGAGGCCGGTACCCGCACCGAATCCAAGTGCAGTGCCGCGGTGTCCTGACCGCGCAGCCCGAGCTTGTCGGCGATTTTAGTGGTGGAGAACCCCGCGGAGTCCGTCGGCACCAGGAAGGCGCTGACCCCGCGGCCGCCATCCCCACCGGTGCGGGCCATCACCAGGGCGACGTCGGCCCAGTTGCCGTTGGTGATGAACTGCTTGGAGCCGGTGATGAGGAAGTCGTCTCCGTCCTTCACCGCCTTGGTGATCAGGTTCCCGGCGTCCGAGCCGACCCCGGGTTCGGTCAGGCCGAAGCACGCCACCAGCTCGCCGGAGCAAATACCCGGCACCCACCGTTGCTGCTGCTCGGGGGTGCCGTACTTGACGATGGACTTGCCGACGAGGCCCAGTGAGACGCTGACGATCCCACGAATGGCCTGGTCGCCGCGGCCGAGCTCCTCGATGGCCAGCGCGTAGGCGAACATGTCACCGCCAGAGCCGCCCATCTCCTCGGGCACACCCAAACCGAGCAGTCCGGCCCGGCCGAGCTTGCCGACGATCTCGCGGTCGACCTTCTCCGTGCGGTCCCACTCGGCGGCGTGCGGGATCACTTCCTTGTCCACGAAGGCGGCCGCTGATTCCTTGAGTGCTTGGTGTTCTTCGGACAACGTGAGGTCCACGCGGGTCTCCCTGTGCTCGATCTCTCCCGTGCCTAACACCGTTAGGTTACGCTGAGAACCGTGCGTGACGTCAACCCCCAACGGGTGCTGGACGCCGCCCTCGAGTTGATCGATGTGGAGGGCCTCGCAGGGCTTTCTATGCGCAAGCTCGCTGCCGGCCTCGGAGTGCAGGCCCCTTCGCTGTATTACCACGTCGCTGGCAAGACTGAGCTGTTGGCCGCGCTGGTGGAACAGGTCGGGGCCGGCGCGGATGCGTCCTGGTTCGGCGAGCGCACCTGGGATGACGCATTGCTGCGCTGGGGTCGGACGTATCACGCGGCGTTGGCTGCTCATCCGGCGCTGGCGCCGTTGTTCGTGCACTCCCCCGGCAACTCCGATGCCGCGCTGCGCCGTATCGATCGGGTGCACGGCGGCTTGGTGGATGCCGGCTGGGCGCCACGGGAGGCCACGGAGATCGCCGCCGCGGTGAAGTTCTTGGTGATGGGGGCGGTGTCCGGCTCGGTGACCACGGGCTTCCCGGCGGACCCGAAGCTCTACGCGGGCCGCTACCCCCGCTTGAGCAGCGCACACCGCCTCGCCGGTCAGCGCGGCAAGGTCGACGCCGACACGGTGGAGCTGGCGTTGGTGGCTTTGGTCGACGGCCTGCGACTCCGTCTGAGCCGCACCTCCCGTTAGCGGCTCGGGACTGTGGCGGCCTCGCGCGCGACCCTTTCGGCCGCACTCTCCAGCACGCCCTCGAGCACGTTCTTGCCGATCGCGTCCTCGGGCAGCGCGATCGGGTACTCGCCGTCGAAGCACGCCGAGCACAGTCTGCTCTTGGGCTGCTCCGTGGCGGCGATCATGCCCTCGCGGGACACGTAGCCCAATGAGTCCGCGCCGATGGCTTGGCGCACTCCCTCGAAGATGCCGTCCGCGGTGTCCAGACCGTTGGCAATCAGCTCAGCCGGGCTGGCGAAGTCGATGCCGTAAAAGCACGGCCAACGCACCGGAGGTGACGCGATACGGACGTGCACCTCCAGCGCACCGGCCTCCCGGAGCATGCGCACCAACGCGCGTTGGGTGTTGCCGCGCACGATGGAGTCGTCCACCACGACCAGCCGCTTGCCGCGGATGATCTCCTTGAGGGGGTTGAGCTTGAGCCGGATCCCCAGCTGGCGAATGGTCTGCGAGGGCTGGATGAACGTGCGCCCGACGTAGGAGTTCTTGACCAAGCCCTGCCCGTACGGAATGCCCGACTGCTGGGCGTACCCGATGGCCGCGGGGGTACCCGACTCCGGCACCGGAATCACCAGGTCGCCTGCGGCGGGGTGCTCCTTGGCCAGCCGCCGACCGATCTCCACCCGCGTGGAGTGCACGGAGCGGCCGGCGATGGTGGTGTCCGGCCGCGCGAGGTAGACGTATTCGAACACGCATCCCTTGGGCTCGGCCGTCGCGAAGCGGGTGGAGCGCAGGCCGTCGGCGTCGATGGCCAGCAGCTCGCCGGGCTCGATCTCCCGGACGAACGATGCGCCCACGATGTCCAGCGCCGCGGTCTCGCTGGCCACCACCCACCCGCGCTCGAGGCGGCCCAGGCACAGCGGGCGCACCCCCTGCGGATCACGCGCGGCGTAGAGGGTCTGCTCGTCCATGAAGGTGAAGCAGAACGCGCCCCGCAAGGTGGGGAGCAGCTCCATCGCGGCCTGCTCGATCGTCGAGTCGGCGGCGGCGTGCGCCAGCAGTCCTGCGACCAGGTCGGAGTCGGTGGTGGAGTTCATGCCGCCCCGTACCGGCAGCAGCCCCAGTTCACGCGTGCGCGCGGACAACTCGGCTGTGTTCACC
>JALYVL010000092.1 GCA_030853285.1 Actinomycetota bacterium
GGCCAGCCCACGTACGGGGGGACACAGCAGCCGCAGTACGGGGAGCAGCCGTACGGCGTCTCGCCTTATCCGGCGCAGGGCTACCAGCAGTACGGGGCCCAGCAGTACGCGGGTTACCCAGCTCAGGGCTATCCCGCCGTTTCCAAGACGAATGGGATGGCGATCGGGGCGCTCATCGCGTCCTTGGCCGGCGGGGTGTTGCTGTGTGGAGTCGGCGCCCTTGTTGGTGCTGTACTCGGACACATCGCATTGGGACAGATCAAGAAGAGCGGCGAGCAGGGCCACGGGATGGCTCTCGCGGCGGTGATCGTCGGCTGGATCATCGGCGGCCTCGGCCTGGTGATCTGGACCGTCTACATCATCGTCGCCGTCGTTGCTGCCTCCTCTGGATGAGGGGCCTCGGATGAGTTATTCGCCCGACCCCCGCGGGTCGGGCCCGACGTCCAGCGAACAACCGCAACGGGGTTGTCCCAATCAGTCCTACGGCCAGCGTTACCACAGGGCGCCCCAGACCACCGCCTCGTGACCGTTGGCAAGGCCCAGCTTGACGCCGTGCTGCGCAAAGCGGCGGCAGTGTGGGTGCAGCCGGTCGGCTTCCCGGCTCGCCTGGTCTGGGCGCTGTGGCCCAGCCGAGCTCCGTATGCAGGCTCTCTGCTGGTCGCCACCGGAGGGACCGATCAGGACGTCGAAGGCCTGAGCGACGGCGCGCCGTGCACCGTGGTGATCGCCGCGGCAGAGCGCCGCAGCCGGCTGACCGAGATCGACTGCGTGGCGCAGTTGGTCGAGCCCGATGAAGCGACCACCGCGGCCCTGACGGCGGCCCGACGTAATGCACGGCCGAACTGGGCCACGGTATATCGGCTGCGGCTGGTCTAGCGGCGGCACGGCAGGCTATAGCCTGGTGACATGGCAGCGGTGAGCAAGGTTTTCGTCGCCCGCCTCGCCGGCTTGGCGGTGCTGGGACCCGACGGTGAGACCATCGGCAGGGTGCGTGATGCCGTCTTGACCGTGCGTCTGGCCCGCGAGCAACCGCGGGTACTGGGCCTGGTGGTCGAGCTCGCCACCCGACGCCGCATCTTCGTGCCCATGCTCCGGGTCACCGCCATTGAGCCGACGACCGTCACCCTGAACACCGGCAACGTCAGTCTGCGTCGCTTCGCGCAGCGGCCCACCGAGGTGCTGGTGCTGGCCCAGGTGCTCGACTCCAACGTGCAGGTCCGTGCCCCAGAGCTCACCGGCGCGGCGGTGGTCACCGACGTCGCCATCGAATCCACCCGCACCCGCGACTGGGTGGTCAGCAAGGTGGCGGTTCGCCCGCTGCGGGCCCGCCTCGGCCGCCGCGGCGCGGTGACCGTGGTCGGCTTCGAAGAGGTCGACGGGTTGACCCCCTCCACCCTCTCGCAGCCCGGGCAGAGCACCGACCACTTGATGATCCAGTTCGAAAACATGCGCGCCGCCGATGTCGCCCACGCGCTGCGGGAGCTGCCGTCGAAGCGTCGCATGGAGGTGGCGGAAGCATTTGATGACGAGCGCTTGGCCGACGTGGTGCAGGAGCTACCCGAGGAGAGCCAGACCGAGCTCTTGATGCACCTCAAGCTGGAGCGCGCCGCCGACGTGTTGGAGGCGATGGACCCCGATGACGCAGCCGACCTGCTCAGCGAGCTGCCGGAGGGCGAGGCGGAGGCACTGTTGGGGCTGATGGACCCCGAGGAGTCCGAGCCCGTGCGCCGGCTGCTGCAGCACTCCCCGGACACCGCAGGCGGCATGATGACGCCGCAACCCCTGGTGCTCACCCCCAACGCCACGGTGGCCGAGGCCCTGGCCCGGGCCCGCAACCCCGACCTCACACCCGCACTGGCCAGTATCGTCTTCGTCGTCCGTCCACCGACGGCCACCCCGAGCGGCCGCTACCTGGGCTGCGTGCACTTACAACGCCTGCTCCGGGAGCCGCCGGCAAGCCTGGTCAGCGGTGTGCTCGACTCCGGGCTGCCAACACTGGTGCCACATTCAAGTCTGTCGGAGGTCACCCGCTACTTCGCCACGTACAACCTCGTGTGCGGGCCCGTCGTCGATGACGAGAACCACCTGCTCGGCGCGGTAGCCGTGGATGACCTGCTGGACCACCTGCTGCCCACAAACTGGCGGCTGACCGACAACGAGCCGGGTGTTGCCCTCATCGACGAACGCAATGGGCTGCGCCGTGCCTGACAACTCTGTCGCCCGCCAGCGCCTGGGCACCCCGCGTGGTCAACGCCGGTTTCAGTTCAACTTCGACCTCGACGCGGTCGGCCAGGTCAGCGAGCGGATCGCCCGGTTCCTCGGCACCGGCCGATACCTGCTCATGCAGACCCTCATCGTCATCGTGTGGATCGCGATCAACGTGGCCGCGGTGTCGCTGCGCTTCGACCCCTACCCCTTCATTCTGCTGAACCTGGCGTTCTCCACCCAGGCGGCCTACGCGGCGCCGCTGATTCTGCTGGCGCAGAACCGGCAAGAGAACCGGGACCGGGTCTCGCTCGAAGAGGACCGTACGCGCGCGGAGCAGACCAAAGCAGACACGGAGTTTCTGGCCAGGGAGATCGCCTCGCTGCGCATCGCCGTCGGCGAGGTCGCCACCAGGGACTATCTGCGCCGTGAGCTGGAAGACCTCAAAGCGCTGTTGGTGGACCACGAGGGCGACGCCCGCACCGCGGGCTGAGCGACCCTGGACCTACGACCACCAGCACAGCACCTACCATTGCGGCAGTGAAACCCACCGAGGACGCCATCCGCTCCGCGCTGTCCCGCGTCAACGATCCGGAGATCCACAAGCCCATCACCGAGCTGGGCATGGTCAAGAGCATTGTCATCGGCGACGGCGGCCGCGTGGATGTCGAGATCTACCTGACGGTGGCCGGCTGCCCGATGCGCAACGAGATAACCACCCGCGTCACCACCGCTGTCGCTGACGTCGCCGGGGTCGGTTCGGTGCACGTGAGCTTGGACGTGATGGATGACGAGCAGCGCACCGCACTGCGCAAAAGCCTGCGCGGCGACGCGGCCGACCCGATCATTCCCTTCGCCCAGCCCGGTTCCCTGACCAGGGTGTACGCCGTGGCCTCCGGAAAGGGCGGCGTCGGCAAGTCCAGCGTCACCGTGAACCTCGCCGCCGCGATGGCCGCCAAGGGACTCTCGGTGGGAGTGCTGGACGCCGACATCTACGGGCACTCAATTCCGCGGATGATGGGCACCGACGCGGTGCCGACGCAGGTCGAAAAGATGATCATGCCGCCGCAGTCGCACGGGGTGAAGCTGATCTCCATCGCCCAGTTCACTCCCGGCAACGCGCCGGTGGTGTGGCGAGGGCCCATGCTGCACCGTGCCCTACAGCAATTCCTGGCCGACGTGTTCTGGGGTGACCTGGATGTGCTACTGCTCGACCTGCCCCCGGGTACCGGGGACATCGCCATCTCGGTGGCCCAACTGATCCCCGGTGCGGAGATCCTGGTGGTGACCACCCCGCAGCAGGCGGCCGCCGAGGTGGCCGAACGGGCAGGCGCCATCGCGCTGCAGACCCGCCAACGGCTGGTCGGTGTGGTGGAGAACATGTCCTGGCTGGAGCTGCCGGACGGCACCCGGATGGACGTGTTCGGCTCCGGCGGTGGGGCGGCAGTGGCCGCGTCGCTGAGCAAGGCGGTCGGCACCGACGTGCCGTTACTGGGTCAGATTCCGTTGGAGACAAAGGTCCGTGAGGCGGGCGACGCGGGAGTGCCGATCGTCCTCAGCGATCCCGATTCCCCCGCGGCGGTGGCGCTACGCGGCGTGGCCGAGAAGCTGACGGTCCGCTCGCGCGGATTGGCAGGTATGTCGCTTACCCTAAACACCAGTCGAACCGCCTGAGGGCTCAGGTGGCGTCCGCGTCGAACGGCGGGCGCTCACCGGCGGCCAGCGGTGCCGGAATGGTGTTCGGGTTCAGAGTCGGCTTGGTGAGCTGTACGGGGCCCTCGCTCGTCGGGCCGCCGGACTTGATGTCGTTGACGGTATTGGTGACGTCCTCGCCAACCGACTTCGCGCCGAAGAGGAACGAGTCGTCGCCGTCGAGCAGGTGCTTGGTGATGGCTGTGCGGGGGTTGAACCCGCGTAGCTGCTGCAGTTCGGCCAGCGGCTTGCGCAACTCGTCGAATTCTGGGCCCAGCTCGTCCTTGAGCTGATCGCGGGCGCCCGTGGCGTACTCACGCACCTGCTTGATGGTTCGAGCCAACCAGACCGCGGCAGAGGGCAGCCGCTCTGGGCCAAGGATGAACAGTCCCGCCACCATGAGGATGAGGAACTCGGACCAGCCAATGTTGCCGAACACCGCCTCAGCGTACGGCCCTGCGCGTTCGGGTGCGCGCATTGCCGGTTCAATCCGACTGCGGGGTCACCTGGATGTCGACCGAATGGCCGGCGCGAACCACCTGCAGGGTGACTGGCGTGCCTATCGCCTGCTCCTGTATCGCCACGGTCAGCTCTTCCGCACCGGCGATCGAGCGAGCCCCGACCTTGGTGATGACGTCGCCCTCGGCGATGCCGGCCTTCGCTGCCGCACCCCCGGCCACCACATTGCCCACCGAGGCGCCGTCGGTGGAGCCGTCGGTAACGGAGCGGACGTTGATGCCGATGGTCGGATGATGCGCGGCCCCGGTGCGGATAATTTCCTGCGCAACCTGGGCTACCTCGTCCACCGGGATGGCGAAACCAAGACCAATAGAACCACTTGAGTCTTTACCCGAAGTCCTGATCGCCGAGTTGATACCGATCACATGGCCCTGAGCGTCGACCAGCGGCCCACCCGAGTTTCCCGGGTTGATGGCCGCATCGGTCTGCAGGGCATCGATGACCGCGTCGGTGTCGCTGCCGTCCCCACTCAGACTGACCGGCCGCTGCTTGGCGCTGATAATTCCGGTGGTGACGGTGCCCGCCAGCCCCAGTGGCGATCCAATCGCGACCACCGCATCACCGACGTTGAGCTTGGCCGAGCTGCCCAGCTGCGCCACGGTGGGGTTCTTCACCGGTGCCCGCAGCACCGCCAGGTCGGTCTTGGTGTCGCGCCCGACAATCTGGGCGCGCTCCCGGCTGCCGTCCGAGAACGCCACGTTTAAAGTGGACCCGGAGGGCTTGGTGGCCGCCAGGGAGATTACGTGGTTGTTGGTGACGATGTAACCGCCGCCGTCGATGACCACTCCCGATCCGGTGGCGAGCGTATCGCCCGCGCGCACCTGCACCGAGACCACCGACGGAAGCACCGCCGCCGCGATGGATGCGACCCCGGTTGGGGGCACCGCCGTGTCTTTGGCCTGCGCAAGCGTCACGTCGGGGCTGGTCAGAGCGGTGTTGACCGCAGCCGTGCCGCGGCCGATGAGACCGCCGACCGCACCGACGGCCAGGGCCAACACCACGAGGAACACCAACGCCGTAGGCCGAACCCGTGAACCCAGCAGCAACTCGCGCACGCCCAGCTTCTCCGCCGGCGGCCGGTCGGCTGGATCAACCTCCGCGTCCGCACCCAGCGCGGGCGGCCCCAGTCGGGCAGTACTGGTGACCTCGCGCCACGGGTCCGCGTCGGCCGCAGTGGGGTTGGTCTCTGGCCCCCCCGGGGTGGTTTCCTGCGCACCCCGCTGCAAGCTGTGCGGCGCGCCGGGGGGCCTGCTGAAGGCTTCGGTCAGCTTGGGGTCCGGCGGTGCGGCGGTGCGCATCCGGGCGTCCGTCCGCCGCTGATCAACGCGCGCAAACGAACCCGGCACATCCTGCGGGCGGCCAAACGCCGCCGCTTGTCCCGGGTGAACGGCGGGCCGGGCCTGCGGTCGCGGCCGTAAGCGGGGTGGCTCGGTCATGTTCGGCGGCTACCCCTCGTGATGTCAGATGCTCGAGCTCAGAGTACGGC
>JALYVL010000093.1 GCA_030853285.1 Actinomycetota bacterium
CGCGCAGCGCAGCAGCCGCCTTCTCACCCAAACCGGTGAACGTGCTGTTGTTGAACACGCGCACAACAACATCGCTCGACGGCACGCTGCTCGACGTAGTGGATGCTGGCGGTGGTGCCGCGGGCGTAGCGGCAGGCAACGGTGCCGCTACGGGCGGCGGTGCTGCGGCATGTGACGACGCCACCACGGGCGGAGGCGCCTCGCCCGTGGCCACCTCGCTCGACGGCGCAGCGGTGGTTGTCGAAGGCGGCGTGGTGATCGTTGCGGGGGCGGTCGTCGTGGGCGTCGTTGTCGCAGATGTGCTCGCCGGTACCCTCGACGGGCTGGCCTCGCGTGTTGCGCTCGACGGTGCCCCACTGCTCGGCGCGGCAGTCGCAGCATCCGTGGAACCCGATCCCGCCGCGACCACTCCGACGCCGATCAGCCCCACAGCAACGGCCACCAGGCCCACGCCCAGCACCCGCAACGGTGGCCGTGGCCCGCCCGGCGCGGGAAGCGTCACTTGATATCGAAGCCGAGGCGGCGCGCCGCACGGGACTTTTGCCTGCTGGCACGCAGCCGACGCAGCCGCTTGACCAGCATCGGATCGGCGGCCAACGCTGCGGGGCTGTCGACGAGGGTGTTCAGCACCTGGTAGTAACGCGTGGCCGACATGTCGAACAGCTCCTTGACGGCCTCTTCTTTGGCGCCGGCGTACTTCCACCATTGACGCTCGAAACTGAGGATTTCGTACTCGCGCCGGGACAGACCCTCGGGCAGCTCCGCCTCGGGAAGAGCATCTCCGGAAATAGAGTCGCCTCGGTCGGCGGGCGTGTTCGCCGCTGCGGCGTCCATCTCACTCCTCGGCTGATGACGGTGCTTGCGATGATCCGGGCGGTGAATCACACGCATGTTGTTCTCCCGGGTATTCAACCACGGGAGAACGCGCAGGAGCCGCAACGGCGCACCCGTGACCGTCCTCTTCCGAGCAACGCTGACATCATCAACCCCCCAGCTCAACTTCTCGGGAGGCTCGGTGCTCGTTCCCCGTCCGGTGCGCCTCGGTCGCAGCCTTACCGAGGCCGCGCCGCGGCCCAGCATCACCGCGACAGCGACCTGTCTGATCCGGGCAACCGAGCAACACCGGCAGGCGAACGCCCGCCTTGTCGACGATCGGTACGCGCGGCTGTTCCTACCTGAGCCGCTGCGCACCCTCGCCGGGTCCCGCTACCGACCGCTGCGGAGCATGGCTCTCGCCGACCCGTTGACTCTCGGTACGCCGTCCTTCGTCCTGCTGCGCCATCGCTTCATCGACGAGCTGCTCCGCACGGCGCTCGCGGGTGCAACACAGCAGGTGATAGTCCTGGGCGCCGGCTACGACACCCGGGCCTACCGCTTCGCCGATGCCCTGCACGGGCGGCCGATCTTCGAGGTCGACCTGCCTGGGACCTCGCACACGAAGGCCACAATTGCGCAGCGTCAGTCGGACGACCTCCCGCGCAGCCCACTTCACCGAGTGGAGATCGACTTCGAGCGCGCGTCGCTCGCCGAAACGCTGCTCGATGCGGGGTTCGCCCCGGACACCGCGACCTTCGTCGTGTGGGAAGGCGTGACCCCCTACCTCACCGCGGACGCCGTGCGGGACACGTTGGGCGCCCTCTCCAAAATCCTCGGCCCGGGCTCGGTCATCGCGGCCGAGTTCGCCGAGCGTCCCGCGGGCGCGCTCGATCCGACCCGCGTCGGCATGCTCATCGGGGAGTCGGTGCTTGCCGCGATCGGCGAGTCGGTTCGATTCCTGCTACCACGAGACGAACTCTCCGCCCTCGTGGCCGGCTTGGGGTACGACGTGCATGAGCTGGCCAACGGCAGGGAGCTCAGCCGCCGGTACCGAGCGGTGCGTCGCACGATCGCCAATCCGTTTCAGTACGTGGCGGCGTTGGCTCTGCGATGACTCTCCTGCCACCCAGCCCTCGCTAGACTGCCTCCTTGTGTCGATTCTTCCCATCCGCATCGTCGGCGATCCCGTGCTGCACACCCCCACCGCGCCCGTTGAGCAGTTCGACGACGAGCTGCGCGCCCTGATCCGAGACATGTTCGACACCATGGACGCCGCCAACGGCGTGGGCTTGGCGGCCAACCAGATCGGCGTCGGCCAGCGGGTGTTCGTCTACGGCTGCCCGGACCGGGACCCTGCCGCTCCCGAAGACGACAAAAAGCACGTCGTCCGCCGCGGCGTGGTGGTCAACCCCCAGCTGGAGACCTCCGAGATCCCAGAGACAATGCCCGATCCCGATGACAACGATGAGGGTTGCCTGTCGGTGCCGGGGGAGAATTTTCCCACCGGCCGGGCGAACTGGGCGCGGGTGACCGGGTTCGACGGCGACGGCAAACCGGTCGACATCGACGGTCACGACTTCTTCGCCCGCTGCCTACAGCACGAGGTCGGCCACCTGGACGGCGTGCTCTACCTCGACGTGCTGATCGGTCGCAACCAACGCGCCGCCAAGAAGGCAGTCAAGCGCGAGGGTTGGGGCGTTCCGGGGCTCAGTTGGACGCCGGGCGAGGTCGACGACCCATTCGGCCACTGATGCCTTCGCCCGGTCAACGGGTGGTGTTGCGCTACCGACTGCCGACGGGAGCCACCCATCCGATGACCGACGTGCTCGGCATCCTGCGCTCACTCGATCCGGTGGTGGTACAGACCGAAGACGGCGCGCTGACCACAGTGGACCCCGAGCAGGTGGTCGCCCTCAAAGCCATCCCGCCGCGTCCGGTGCGCACGAGCGCGGTGCGCGACCTCGAGCATGCCGCCGCCAACGCCTGGCCGGGGCTGGAGCAGCGGTGGCTGGGGAATTGGCTGCTTCGCGCGGGCGCCGGCTTTACCCAGCGCGCTAATTCCGTGGTGCCGCTCGGCTCCCCGGAGATCGACAATGCGGTGCAACTGGTGCAGCAGTGGTACACCGGACGCGGCCTGCCCGCCCGTTTCCAGTTGCCCGACCGGCTGAGCGTCGACCTACCCGGTTGGGAGCGCACGCCCGACATCCTGGTGCTCACCGCGGACCTGTCTGGTAATCACGCACTCGACGTTCCGGTGACAGCCACACCGGAGGAGGCGTGGCTTTCTGCCTATCACTTCCAAGGCCGGCCCCTACCCCCCGCGGCGCCTGCGGTGCTCAGCGCGGTGCTCGACGGGGAACTTGGCTTCGGCCGCATCCAAAAGGGCGGCGAGGTGGTCGCCATCGCCCGCGGCGCCGTCACCTCCGCGCCCGACGGCACTCGCTGGCTGGGGCTCACCGCTGTCGAGGTAGCAGAGACGCAACGCCGGCAGGGCGTCGGCCGCCGCATCTGCGCGGGCATGGCCGCCTGGGGTCACCAGCACGGTGCGCAGCGGATGTACCTGCAGGTCGACGCGCGCAACGATGCCGCACTGGCCCTCTACCGGAGCATGGGCTTCACCGAACATCACCGCTACCGCTACGCGAGCCCACTCAGTCTTCGGTGAACGTCTGCTCCAGCGCGCGCAGGCCGTCCAAGAGCCCGCTGCGTTGCCCCTGCGTCAGCCGATCCAGTCGTGCGGCGAGCGCCCGCGTGCGCTCCGAGGTGAGCCCGGTGACCAGTTGCTCACCCTGCGCCGTTCCTGCCAGCAACTGGGCCCGTCCGTCGGTGGGGTCCGCGTTGCGCTGCACGTGCCCCGCGCTCTCCAACCCGGCGATCACCCGCGACATGGTGGGTACCGCGACCTGCTCCCGCGCGGCGAGGTCGCCGAGGCGCATCGGCCCGCAGCGGACCAGAGTGGCCAGCGCGGAGAGAGTACCCACCCCCAACTCGGTCGGCCGGCGGGCACGGCGCAACTGCCGGGAGATCCGGCCGAGCGCAAGGTTCGCCTCGGCCGCCTCAGTGAGCTCGGTACGCACGGCGCTCATTCAGCTGCCCGACATGGCGGGTTGACGCTCGTCGGTGCCGTGCTCCTCGTGGACGTAACGCTTGCCCCGGAACAGGGATGCTGCCGCGCCGATGACCATCATGACCGCCGCCGCCACGAACACCACGATCAGTCCGGAGTGGAACGGTCCGGAGATGAGCTGCGGGAAGAAGTCCTGCCCGGTGAGCACTTTGGCGTTCACACCAGGCTGGTCGAGCACCCCGGACGGCCCCAGCAGCGCGCCGATCGGGTTGTAGCCGAGGAACGCAGCGAACAGGCTGCCCACCGGCGGTAAGCCGGCGACCTGTCCGGCCACGTCGGCCGGGACACCCTGGGCGCGGAGGCCGGAGTTCAGAGCGTCGGGCAAAGTGCTGGCCAGCCCGGCGATCATCAGCGAGAAGAACACGCCGATGGACAATGCTGATCCGGCGTTGAAGAAGGTGCCGCGCATTCCCGAAGCCGCGCCGCGCTGGTTCGCGGGCACGCTGCTCATGATGGCGGCGGTGTTCGGTGAGGAGAACAATCCCGAGCCGACGCCGTTCAGCGCGACGAGCAACGCAAACAACCAGTACGGAAAGTTCACCGGGATCAGCAGCAGCGCAAGGAAGGTGGCGCCGACCAGCAGCAAGCCTCCGGTGGCGAACCAGCGGGCACCGAAGCGGTCGGAGTAGAAACCGGACAGCGGTCCGGCGACGAGGAAACCTAGCGTCAGCGGCAGCAGGTAGATGCCGGCCCACAACGGGGTGGACTCAAAACTGAAGCCATGCAACGGAAGCCAGATGCCCTGCAACCAGATGATGAGCATGAACTGCAGTCCGCCACGGCCGACCGAGGCCATCAGCCCAGCGAGGTTGCCGGCCCAGAACGCACGAATGCGGAACAGGCTCAGGTGAAACATCGGCTCGGCGACCCTGGTTTCGATGATGCAGAAAATCACCAGCAGGGCAATGCCGCCGAACACCCCGGCCAGCACCCACGGATTACCCCACCCTGTCGCCGAGTCACCGTAGGGCTGAATGCCGTAGGTGATGCCGGCGAGCAGCACCGACAACCCCACGGCGAAGGTGATGTTGCCGGGCCAGTCCAGCTTGCCGTGGCTGCGTTCGCTGAGCTCGTGCAGTGACCGGTATGACCAGATGGTGCCCAGGATGCCGATGGGCACGCTCACCCAGAACACCGCCCGCCAGTCCCACTCCGAGAGCACCCCGCCGATGATCAACCCGAGAAACGAGCCGGCGATGGCGGCGACCTGGTTGATGCCCAGTGCGGTCCCCCGCTGATTCGCGGGAAACGCGTCGGTGAGGATGGCCGTCGAGTTGGCGAACAGCATGGCGCCACCCACTCCTTGCACCACCCGCCACAGAATGATCCACAGGGCGCCGGTTCCCGCATGGAAGGGGTCGACCGACAGCGCGACCGAGGCGACGGTGAACACCACGAAGCCCAAGTTGTAGACCTTGACCCGGCCGTACATGTCACCGAGACGCCCCAGCGTCACCACCAGCACCGCGGACACCAACAGATAGCCCATGATCATCCACAGCAGGTAGCTGACGTTGGCCGGCTCCAGCGGGTTGAGACCGATGCCGCGGAAGATCGCCGGCAGCGAGATGATCACGATGGAGGAGTTGATGGTGGCCATCAGCACGCCGAGCGTGGTGTTGGTCAACGTCACCCACTTGTAGCGCGGGTGGTCACGGTCGACGCGCAGACGGGGAGTACGTGGCGTGTCGGTGGTGCTGGACATGGGCCTCCTCAAGGTCGCGGCCCAGGATAGTTGTGTCGCAGCAACTAAACAATTCGTAAAGCGTCCGGGACGGAGCGTCTGCAAGTACCGCCAAATACGGGCGCAGCCGTCGGTAACGCAGAGAAGGTTCCTACCCGTCGCCTGAGTCCGCCATCTCCTTGATGCCCGCGCACAATAGGGCCACCAACCGGCGGTAGACGACGTCGAGGTCGGTCGAGCCCGGGTGGCCC
>JALYVL010000094.1 GCA_030853285.1 Actinomycetota bacterium
TTGGTGGACTGCTGCTTCGGGGCGGGGGAGACCTGCTGCTGCGTGGCGGCAGTTCGCTGCGCCGGTGCAGCCTGGGCCTGGGCCTGGGCGGAGCTGGTACCGCTGGTCAGGCGCGCGCCGCAGACGGGCCACGCGCCGGCACCCTGGGTGGAGAGCACGTTCTCGGCCACCCGGATCTGCTCGGGCTTGGAGGCGTTCTGCGCGGAACCACTGCCGCCGTTGGCAGCCCAGGTGCTCTGCGTGAACTGCAGCCCACCGGAGAAGCCGTTGCCGGTGTTGATGCTCCAGTTGCCGCCGCTCTCACACTGCGCGACGCCGTCCCAGTTGTGGGATCCAGCGGCGGAGGCGGGTGCCGCGAAGGCAGTCAGCGGTGCGCCGACGACCATGCCGGTGACGGCAACCTTGGCGATGGTGCGACCGGTGGTGGTGGGTTTGCGGTGACGTCCGTGGTAACGGGTCATGGCTGGTAGATCCTCTCCATACGCGCCGGCGAAGTCAGCTGTCGGGTTCGGGCTGAGAGGTAGCCCGGCCTCGCGCTCGTGGCTCGAGCGGTCTGGCTTCACCCCAAGGACGCAAGCACCGCAGAACTCGTGCTTGAGCCCGTCGTTCGGCTGCCCGAACGTGGGTCCTCCGTCCCTGCTCCTGATGGTTCTCGAGGTAAACCGGTAGCCCACGGAGCAGGGTTTGGCGCGGCGGACCGGTTTGGCCGGTGTGCCCGGCCAGATGGAACCGTAACTGCGGATCGGCGTTCCGTCATCCCCGGGAAAGTGATTGAAATGTCTCCCGTAACGCTCGGGTACTACCGTGCGACTCCGCTATTTCCGCAGGTCAGCGCGGCCTAGGTAGGGCTCCGTTGCTCACTTGTTATGCTGTCGTGATGTGACCGAGATCACAGTGAGGAACTGGGCAGCGAGCGCTCAACCGCCCGCAAAGGGCGGCAACACGTCCATGGTGCAGCCCGCTGGGACCACTCGAGACCGGTCTCGAACGGCAACCTCGTCGAGCAGAAACGAGCACCTGGCGAGGACGGTGGCCAAGGCGGGCCGGTCACCCCCGAGCCTCTCGACGACGGCGCCGACCGTGCAACCCACCGGCACCGTGACGGTCTCGGTTTCCCTACCGGCCGCGGCACGTGCGGCGGCGAAGTAGCGGACGGTGAGAATGTCCGTCTCCTCCGACTCAGCCACCGATGGCGCTCATCGGACGGGTCGGCTGCAGGAAGCTGGGGTCGTTGATGCCGTGCCCGGGCAGCTTGCCCCACATCGCGTCCTGCCAGCGCTGAGCAATGGCATCGTCGTCCGACCCCTCGCGCAACAGGCCGCGGAGGTCGGTCTCCCCGGCAGCGAACAGGCAGTTGCGGATCTGGCCGTCGGCCGTCAGCCGGGTGCGGTCGCAGTCACCGCAGAACGGTCGGGTCACCGAGGCGATCACGCCCACTGTGGCCGGTCCACCGTCAACCAGCCAGCGCTCGGCCGGCGCGGCGCCTCGGGGCGCGGATTCCGGGGTCAGTGCGTAGCGGGTGCGCAGTGAGGCGAGTATCTCTTCGGCCGTCACCATTTGCTCGCGCTGCCAGCCGTGTTGGGCGTCCAGCGGCATCTGCTCGATGATGCGCAACTCGTAGCCGTGCTCCAAACAGAACTCGAGCAATTCGGGTGCGTGGGTGTCGTTGATGCCGCGCATCAGCACGGCGTTCACCTTCACCGGCGCCAGGCCCGCATTTGCCGCGGCCCGCATGCCCGCGAGCACGTCGGTGAGGCGGTCGCGCCGGGTGATCTGGTGAAACAACTCGGGGCGCACCGTGTCCAGGGAGACGTTGACGCGATCCAGCCCGGCGGCCTTGAGGCTCTCGGCCTTGCGGACCAGGCCGAGACCGTTGGTGGTCAGCGAGATCTCCGGCCGCGGCTGCAAAGCCGCGGCGTCGGTGATGATGCCGTGCAGGTCGCCGCGTAGCAGGGGCTCGCCGCCGGTGAAGCGCAGCTCCTTGACTCCCAGTGTGTGCACCGCGATCCGGATGAGGCGGCCGAGCTCCTCGCGGGTGAGCAGCTGCTCGGTAGGCATCCAGTCGAGGCCTTCGGCGGGCATGCAGTAAGTGCACCGGAGATTGCACCGGTCGGTGAGCGAGATTCGGAGGTCGGTGGCCGTGCGCCCGTGCGCGTCGATCAGGGCCTGCGAGTCGGGGCGCGCCGGGTCTCGCGGGGTCTCGCCCCCGCCCGCACGTACGGGCAGCCCCAGTGCAACAACGGTCATAACCCCAGCCTAACGACTGGCCGGCCCTGCGGCAGAAGAATTGTCTGCGTTCACCCGTTGCGTGGGGTCGGGATAGGTGTCGATCTCCGTGGCCTTGGCGCTGAGCCAGACCTCGGTTCCGGCTGCGAGGTTCAGTTCGTGCACCGCGCCGGGGGTGATGTCGACGAGCGCGGACGGGGTCCCGGTGACCTCGATGCGCACCCGGTCGGTGAGCAGCTCCATCCCCGCGACCGTGCCGGGCCAGACGTTGCGCGGGCTGGCGTGATCGGGTCTGGCGGTGTGCACGGTGATCGCAGCGGGCGGGATCGCCACCAGCACGTTCGGGTCCCCGCCGCGGGTCGCGACCGTGAGGCTGCCACCGTCGTCGAGCGTGACGGATGTCCCCTCGCGGACGCCCGCGTACAGGTTGAGGCCGACCAGGCGGGCGATGTACTGAGTGGCCGGCCTGCGCGCGACCTCGGTCGGGGTGCCCCGTTGCACGATGCGTCCGTCCTCGATCACCAGCAGTCGATCGGTCATCACCATCGCCTCGAGCGGGTCGTGCGTGATCAGCAGGGTGGGACCGGCGAACTCGGCGAGGTGCCTGCGCAGCTCAGCGCGCACCTCTAGGCGGGTGCGGGCGTCGAGCGCCGCGAGGGGTTCGTCCAGCAACAGCAGCGCGGGGTCGGCGGCAAGCGCGCGGGCCAGAGCGACTCGCTGCGCCTGCCCGCCGGACAGTTGGACGGGTCTGCGGGAGGCCAGCTCGCCAAGGCCGAGTCGGTCGACCCAATTATCGGCGACCTGCCGCGACGCGCGGCGCCCTCGTCCACGCGAGCGGGGCGCGAAGGCGATGTTGTCGCGCACCGAGAGGTGCGGGAACAGTCGGTAGTTCTGGAAGACCATGCCGACCGGGCGGTGCTCGGCGGCGACGAACTCGCCGGAGGCCACGTCGTCGAGGCGCTTGCCGTTCAGCTCGATGCGACCGGTCCCGAGCGGGGTCAGGCCGCTCAGCGCACGCAGCAGCGTCGTCTTGCCCGCCCCGTTGGGTCCGAGCAGTCCGAGTACCTCCCCGGGGCCGGCCGTGAAGTCGACGTCCAAGCGGAACGCGCCGCGCTCGACCGTGCCCGCCATCTCGAGACCGTTCACAGCGTGCTCGCGCCGGGAAGCCAGCGGTCGCGCAGACCGGCCAGGACCACCACCGCGACGACCAGCAACACCAGGCTCAGTGCAATGGCGGCGTCGGGATCGGTCTGCAGCGCGTTGTACACCGCCAGCGGCATGGTCTGCGTCGTGCCGGGGAAGTTTCCGGCGAAGGTGATGGTGGCGCCGAACTCGCCCAGTGCCCGCGCCCAGCACAGCACCGCGCCGGCCAGCAAGGACGGGCCGACCAGCGGAAGGGTGATCCGGCGGAAGATCGTGATGCGAGACGCGCCGAGCGTCGCGGCCGCCTCCTCCAACCCCAGATCGGACGAGCGCAGCGCCCCCTCCACGGTGACGACCAGAAAGGGCATCGCGACGAACGTCTCCGCCACGATCACCCCGAGTTGGGTGAATGGCAGGCTCAGACCGAACCAGTCGGTCAGGAATTGGCCCAGCACCCCGTTACGGCCGAAGGCCAGCAGCAGCGCCACTCCGCCGACCACGGGCGGCAACACCAGCGGCACGGTGACCAGGGCGCGCAGCACCCCCATCCCTGGCATCCGCACCCGGGCCAGCACCCAGGCGAGCGGAACGCCCAACACCAGGGATGCGGCGGTGGCGGCGGTGGCGCACTCCAACGACAGGCGCAGCGCGGTCAGCGCTTGGCTGTCCGACAGCAGCGCCCCGAGCCCGCGCCACGGCGCGCGGACGAGCAGCGCGAGCAGCGGAGCCAGGAGAAACGCGAAGCCCAGCACGGCAGGCGCCCCGATCAGTGCCGGCGCGCCGCGGCCTGAGGGTCGTGCTCTGTTCAGGGCTTCTCGAACCCTGCGGCGGTCAGCACGGTCTGCCCGGCCGGCGACAGCACATAGTCGACGAACGCCTGCGCCCCCGCGGAGTTCGGCGCCTTGCTCAGTGCCGCGATCGGGTACTCGGTGGAGGCGTTGACGTCGGCGGGAATCGGGATGCCGGTCACCTTGGTTCCCGCCGCCAACACATCAGTGGTGTAGACGACGCCGGCGTCGGCCTCGTTCAGCTGGACCTTGGTGAGCGTCGACTTGACGTCCTGCTCCAAGGTGACCGGTTTGACGGTCACCTGAGCGTTCTTGAACACCTGCGCGGCGACAGCGCCGCAGGGCACCTGCGGTTGGCACAGCGCGACCTTGACGTTGCTCTTGGCCAGGTCGCTGACACCGTTGACCTTGGCCGGGTTGCTCGGCGGGACGGCGATCTCCATGACGTTCTTGACGAAGTTCTTCGGTGCCGCTGCGCCCCCGGCGTCGGTGACCTGCTTCATGTTGGTCGGGGCGGCCGACGCGAACACGTCGGCCGGTGCGCCCTGATTGATCTGCTGCGCCAGCGCGGAACTGGCCCCGAAGCTGAGCTTGACCTGTGTGCCCGGGTGCGCGGCCTCGAACTGCTTGCCCAACGTCGTGAAGGAGTCCTGTAGTGACGCCGCCGCGAGCACCGTGACGGTACCCGTCACAGTCAAGGCGGCGGAGGTGGGCGATGCGGGGGTGGGGGCTGCGGGCGTGCTGGAGGAGGAGCATGCGGTCAGAGTGACGGCGGTCGCGGACAGGGCAGTCACTGCCAGGGTGCGGGTTCTCATCGGGTTCTCCTCGAGGAAGCGGTGTCAGTGCTGGCGGGACGGTTTGGCGTCGAGGATCTCGACGACCACGTTGGTGGACTTGACCGACGCGACGGCGAGCACACCGGGCTCCAGCTCGAGCTCGTCTGCGGCTTCTCTGCTCATCAGTGACACGATGCGATGCGGGCCGGCCTGGATCTCCACCTGGGCCATCACGGTGTCGCGCACCACGTTGATGACCAAGCCGGTGAACCGGTTGCGCGCGGACTCCCCGACCACCGCACGCGGGCCGGGCCGTTCGGCGGTGGCGGCGAGCTCCTCGGCGAAGCGCGCGAGGTCGGCACCCTCGATGGCGCGGCGGCCGTCCTCGGTCGAGTTCGGCATCCGTCCGCTGTCTGCCCATCGGCGCACTGTGTCGTCACTGACGCCGAGCAGCTCAGCGGCCTCGCGAAAACGAAACATCGGCATGCGGATACCCTAGCCGCACCTGCGGTCTGAGAATGCGATAGGTAGCGCGAACAAGGGAAAAGTCTGCGGCAAGCTCCGAATTTGAGTACCGCCCGAACCTCTCGTTCGTGTCGCAACGCAGTGAGAGCAAGCTGAGCCACATCCTCCTGGTTACAGTGTTGGCATGAGCCACGACGTCTCCCTCCAGCAGCTGGCGGGGACGATGGCCCGATATGGCTCTGCCTACCTGCTGACCGTCACGGACGAGGGCCGTGCGCATGCTGTCGCCGTGAAGCCGACGGTCGTCGGTGGCGCACTGTTGATCGGCGAGCTCGGCCGCCGCAGCCGAGCTAACGCGGTGGCGCGGCCAGCTCTGTCGCTGGTCTGGCCGCCGACCGAGCCCGGCGACTACTCGCTCATCGTCGATGGAGATGCCTCGCCGTCCGGGAATGGTGTGACAGTG
>JALYVL010000095.1 GCA_030853285.1 Actinomycetota bacterium
AAGCGATCGTGGCAGGGTCGCAAAGTACTGTCAGCACAGCTAGTCGTGAGGCACGCACCCGAGGGAAGGTCACTGCTCGATGAACGCGTTGACGATCACGCTGGGGACCATCGGTGCCCTGATCAGTCTGGTGTGCTGGTACGCCTTCATCACCGGTGTGCTGAAGATGGTGAAAATCATCCGCCTGGGCCAGCCCGACGCCACCCGCAACGGCCCCTTCGTGCCCCGCATGCGCCAGCTCATCGTCGAGTTCGCTGCGCACACCAAGATGAACAAGAAGCGCAGCGTGGGGCCCGCGCACTGGTTCGTCATGTGGGGCTTCCTGATCGGCAGCCTCGCGTGGTTCGAAGCCTACGGCGAGATCTTCAACCCGGACTTTCACTGGCCGCTCTTCGGTGCGTGGGCCCCGTGGCTGCTGCTCACCGAGATCCTCGGCGTCGGCACGGTGCTCGGCGGTCTGGTGCTGATTGCCATCCGCCAGCGCAACCACCCCAGGGACCCAGAGCGGATCTCCCGTTTCGCCGGTTCAAACTTCTGGCAGGCGTATTTCGTCGAGGCTGTGGTCATCATCGAGGGTTTGGGGATCCTCGGCGTCAAGGCGTTCAAGGTCTCCAGCGGTATCGAGGACGCACCGTTGTGGGCGAACTTCGTCACCAACCCGATCGGCCACCTGCTGCCCCACAGCCCGATCGCCGTGTCGATCACCGCGCTGGTGAAGCTGCTTTCCGGAATGATCTGGCTCCTTGTGGTGGGCCGGGTGCTCACCATGGGTGTTGCCTGGCACCGCTTCAGCGCCTTCTTCAACATCTACTTCAAGCGTGAGAACAACGGCAGCGCGGCGCTCGGGCCGCTGCTGCCGATGATGTCCAACGGCAAGGAGTTGGACTTTGAGGAGGCCGACCCGGACAAGGACGTCTTCGGCGCGGGCCGGGCCGAGGACTTCAAGTGGAAGGGCTGGCTGGACTTCACCACCTGCACCGAGTGCGGCCGCTGCCAGGAGCAGTGTCCTGCGTGGAACACCGGCAAGCCGCTGTCGCCCAAGTTGCTCATCACCTCGCTGCGCAACCACGCCTACGCCAAGGCGCCCTACCTGTTGGCTGGCGGCTCGACCGACATGGCCGGCGACGAGGTCGGGCTCGTAGACGCCGAGGGCAAGGTCGACCAAGCCAAGCTGGCCGCTATCCCCCAGGCCGCCCGGGACGAGGCGGCGCGTTCGCTGATCGCCGAGGCCGTCGACGGCGGCGTGATCGACCCCGAGGTGCTGTGGAGCTGCACCACCTGCGGTGCCTGCGTGGAGCAGTGCCCGGTGGACATCGAGCACGTCGACCACATCGTGGACATGCGCCGCTACCAGGTGCTCATCGAGTCGAACTTCCCCACCG
Organism: Actinomycetota bacterium; assembly: GCA_030853285.1. Classification (GTDB taxonomy): domain Bacteria; phylum Actinomycetota; class Actinomycetes; order Mycobacteriales; family Mycobacteriaceae; genus X156. Next base: position 1,383 of record JALYVL010000095.1, read on the forward strand.
AGCTGGGTGGATTGTTCAAGAACCTGGAGAACAAGGGCAACCCGTGGGGGCAGAACGCCAAGGACCGGCTCAGCTGGACCGAGAACCTCGACTTCGATGTGCCGGTGTTCGAAGGGGAACTGGGTGACGCCGAATACCTGTTCTGGGTGGGCTGCGCAGGCGCATTCGAAGACCGGGCGAAGAAGACCACGCGGGCGGTCGCCGAGCTGCTGCACATCGCCGGCGTGAAGTACACGGTGCTCGGTGCCGAAGAGACCTGCACCGGCGACCCCGCTCGGCGGGCGGGCAACGAGTTCCTGTTCCAGATGCTGGCCCAGCAGAACGTCGAGGTGCTCAACACGGTGTTCGAGGGCCGGGAGCCGGGCAAGCGCAAGATCGTCGTCACCTGCGCGCACTGCTTCAATGCCCTGGGCAACGAGTACCCGCAGGTCGGTGGCGACTACGACGTGGTGCACCACACCCAGCTGCTCAACCGCCTGGTGCGGGACAAAAAGCTGGTACCGGTGGCACCGGTCGCCGAGGACATCACCTACCACGACCCGTGCTACCTCGGCAGGCACAACAAGGTCTACGACGCCCCGCGCGAGCTGATCGGCGCGTCGGGGGCCACGCTGCGGGAGATGCCCCGGCACGCCGAGCGCTCCCTGTGCTGTGGCGCCGGTGGTGCCCGGATGTGGATGGAGGAGCGCATCGGCAAGCGGATCAACCTGGAGCGGGTGGACGAGGCCCTGTCCACGGCGCCGACGAAGATCGCGACCGGCTGCCCGTTCTGCCGCGTGATGCTCACCGACGGTCTCACCGCCCGGCAGGACTCCAAAGACGCCGCGGAGACGGTGCAGGTGGTCGACGTCGCGCAGCTGCTGCTGGACTCCATCACCAAGGGCGCGCCACAGCAGAGCACACCGGAGCCTGCGGAGGAACACTCGGTCGCCGAGGAAGCCGCCGACGTCCCCACCGACGAGTCTCCGACCGGGACCCCCCTGCCCGAGCAGGACGATCAACCGGCGCCCACAAAGCCTCCGCAGGCAGGCAAGGGCGACGACGCCAGTTGATTCTCCCGTGAGCGGGCAGCAGCAGGGCGAGAGCACAGCCACGGTCGTGGTGGCCGGCGCGGCGAACCTGCTCATCGCCGTCCTCAAGCTGGTGGCCGGCGTGCTCACCGGGTCGGCGGCGATGCTCGCTGAGGCGGTGCACTCCTTGGCCGACACGGTGACCGAGGTCTTGCTACTGACCGCGCTCCGGCGCTCGGTGCGGCCTGCCGACCGCATGCACCCGCTGGGTTACGGCAAGGAACGCTTCTTCTGGGCGCTCATCGCGGCGGTGAGCATCTTCGTCTCCGGCGCTGTGTTCGCTTTGGTCGAAGGGGTGCGCACCATCTTCTCCGGCGGCGGGGAGCAGACCGTGGTGTGGGTCGCCTACGCCGTGCTGGTGGTCTCCTTCGCATTGGAGGGCACGTCGTGGCTGAAGGCACTGCGTCAGGTCCGCGCCGAAGCGGCGGCAGAGCGGCGCGGCATGGCCGAGTATCTACGCCGCAGCGATGATCCCACCGTGAAGACCGTGTTCTACGAGGACAGTGCGGCGTTGACCGGGCTGGTCCTCGCGCTCGCCGGGATCGGACTGCACCAGCTCACCGGCTCTGGCGTGTGGGATGGGCTCGCCTCGGTGCTCATCGGGTTGCTGTTGGCCGGTGTCGCCTACCTGCTGGGGCGCACCAACAAGGCACTGCTGGTGGGGCGCCAGGCTGATCCGAACCTCGTGCACCGTGTGCACCAGCTGCTCGACGCTGCGCCGGAGGTGGTCGCCGTGGTGGACCTGATCACCCAGGTGATGGGCACCGATCGGGTGCTGGTGTGTGCGCGGATCGACGTGGAGGACACGTTGTCGGCGGGCGAATTGGAACGAGCGTGCGTCCGGCTGGACGCCGAACTGCGCGCCGAGCTACCCGACGTGGACGAGGTGTTCCTGGAACCGGTACCGCGCACCGATCCGGAGATCCGCCGGCGAGTGCTGGCCAGGTACGGCGAGCTCGACGAGGATCACCGCCTCGGCTGACCGGCGGGCTGGCGGTCGCTGAACCCGAACGACCGATGATGCCCGAAATAATCGCTCGACGGGAATGCGACGATAGCCGAGTGAGCACCCCGCATGAGAGCACCCCGACCCTGATCCACCAGCGCCCGCTGACCCAGTCACGCAAGCTGGAGAACGTGCTCTACGACATCCGCGGGCCGGTGCAGGCGCACGCAGCGCGGCTGGAGGCGGAGGGCCACCGCATCCTGAAGCTGAACATCGGCAATCCCGCCCAGTTCGGCTTCGATGCCCCCGACGAGATCCTGCAAGACGTCATCGCCGGACTGCCCACCGCGCAGGGGTATTCCGACTCCAAGGGTGTGCTGTCCGCGCGCCGCGCCGTGGTGCAGCACTACCAGGACCAGGACGGTTTCCCCGAGCTCGACGTGGACAACGTCTACCTGGGCAACGGCGTCTCCGAGTTGATCACCATGTCCTTGCAGGCCATGCTCGACGCCGGTGACGAGGTGCTGGTGCCTGCGCCCGACTACCCGCTGTGGACCGCCTCCATCAATCTGGCGGGGGGCACGCCGGTGCACTACCTTTGCAGCGAGGAGGACGGCTGGAACCCCGACCTGGCCGACCTCGAGTCGAAGATCACTCCGCAGACCAAGGCGATCGTGGTGATCAACCCCAACAACCCGACGGGCGCTGTCTATTCACGCACGGTGCTCACTCGGATCGTGGAACTCGCCCGCAGGCATCGCCTGGTGCTGATGGCCGATGAGATCTACGACAAGATCCTCTACGAGGACGCGGTGCACGTGCCGCTCGCATCGCTGGCTCCCGACCTGTTCTGCCTCACCTTCAACGGGCTGTCCAAGGCTTACCGGGTCGCCGGATACCGCGCCGGTTGGCTGGCCGTCACCGGGCCCAAAGCGCATGCGGGCAGCTACCTGGAGGGCCTCACGCTCATGGCGTCCATGCGGCTGTGCCCGAACGTGCCCTCGCAGAACGCGATCCAAGCCGCGCTCGGCGGTCACCAAAGCATCCACGACCTGATCCTGCCCGGCGGACGCCTGCTGGAGCAGCGGGACACCGCATGGGAGGAGCTGAACAAAATCCCCGGGGTGTCCTGCGTCAAGCCGCGCGGAGCGTTGTACGCCTTCCCCCGGCTCGACCCCGAGGTGCACACAATCCACGACGACCAGCGGCTGGTGCTCGACCTGCTGCTGGCCGAGAAGATCCTGCTGGTGCAGGGCACCGGGTTCAACTGGCCCACCCCCGATCACCTGCGGGTGGTGACGCTGCCGTGGGCACGTGACCTGTCCAAGGCGATCCAGCGCTTGGGGAACTTCCTCGCTTCGTACGCGCAGTAAGCACCAGGCGCGGTAGCACCGTCGCCAGTAATGGGTTAGCGTCTGCGGTGCAGCTCAAGACACAACATTTCGGCACTGCGGCGCGCGATCGTGCACCGCACAGGCCGCGGGTAGCGATGACCCACCGGGCACCTTGGTCGCCTTAGCCCGGCGGTGAGCAGAGGCGAAACCGACCCCGCATTGACGCGGTAGGGGTTTCGCATGACATCGACCAGTGGCGTGGAGCATCCGTTTCCGGGCGCAACGCACAGCCCCCCTTCGGCGCGAAGTCGTTTTCGACGCGCGGGCAATGATCACAACCGTAAAGATCGTTACGGTGCCGCACTCGGCGGAACACTGATCCAAGGAGTGCCTCGATGACTGCCCTGATCGCCGAACGACCGACCATGCCCGAGCACAGGAGTTCACCCCTGAGCTACCGAGATCGCGCCGCCCACTGCACCCTTATCGCGACGACGCCCGCGGAGAGCCCCACGCTTTGGCAGGACTACCTCGAAGGCGCGCTGGCCAATTACCGCAAGCACGGCGTCGGTTCCGTGCTGGACATCGACGAAGTTTGTGACGGCCGCTCGACCTCGTTGTTCTTCGCCGCGGTCGCCGACGACGGCCAGGTCCTGGGCGGCGTTAGGACGCAGGGTCCCTACACCTGCGCCGAGCAATCGCACGCCATAGCGGAATGGGCGGGTGATGCGGGCCAACCCAAGGTGCACCGCATGATCTCCGATCGAATTCCGTTCGGCGTTATCGAGATCAAGACCGCCTGGGTGTCGGACGCGGCGCCCTACCGCCACGAGCTGGCCGACAGCATCCCCCGCACCGCGGTGCATGCGGCGACGCTGCTCGGCGCCCGATACGCCTTCGCCACCTCCGCTGTGCACACTCTGCAGCGGTGGACGACAACCGGTAGCGAGGTCGTCGGTTCGCTCACCCCGGTTCCCTACCCCGACGAGCGCTACCGCACCACCATGATCTGGCTGGACCGTTGGAACTTCGCCCAGCAGGCTGCTGCCTGGCAGCTGCAGGAGATCATGGCCGAGTCGGCGCAGCTGTCCGGTGC
>JALYVL010000096.1 GCA_030853285.1 Actinomycetota bacterium
GCCATGACCTCGCTGTCCGCGCTGGCCGCGACGGTCAACGCGGAAAAGGACACCATCGACCAAGGCCTGAAGGTCGCCGCCCCTGCTCTGGACGTGCTCAGCGGCGAACGCGGCAACATCCTCGCCCTGCTCGACAAGGTCAACGCACTCAGCGCGGCGACAACCTCGGTGCTCAGCCGCTCCCAAGGCCAGATCGTCGACATCGTCGGGCAGCTGAGACCGATCCTCGACCAGCTCTCGGCGACCGGACCGAGCCTGGCCGACACCATGGGCAAGCTCGCCCGCGCCCGCGACCTGGTGCGACGTGCCGCTCCCAGCGACTACGTCAACATCGACCTCAACGTCGACCTCGAAGGGTCGGTGCGCGCGCTGCTCAACGCGATTGTGCCCGGGGCGGCTCCCCCCGTACCGCCACCCCCACCGGTGGCCCCGGTTGCCGCCAACCTCGGTCAGGTGGCCGGCGTCACCCAGCTCGTCACCGGAGGCACCCGATGAAGCAACGCACCGTGTACCTCGAGATCGTGGTATTCATCATCCTCGCCGTCGCGTGCTCGGCCTACGTCGTCAAGGTGGTCGGCGGCCCCGCCCCGCTGTCGGGGTCCTACGACGTGACGATGCGGATGGACAACGGCGCCGGAATCGTCGTCAGCTCCGAGGTTGCCTACCGAGGGGTGACGGTCGGCAAGGTCGGCGCGATCGCGATCGACCCGGACCGCTCCACGGTCGACGTCACCTTGAGCCTGCGCCGCAACATCTCCGTGCCGGCGAACGTCACCGCCGCGGTCAGCCAGGACACCGCGGCCCCGGTGCTCAAGATCGAGCTCGAATCCGCGGCGAGCAGCGGCCCGTACCTGAGCGACGGCGCGGTGATAACCAAGGACCGCACCAGCGTGCCCGTCCCGCTGAGTGCACTGATCGCCAACTTCAACGGTGTCGCCGACACCCTCAACCCCAAGGACCTGGACACCATCACCCACGAGCTCGCCGCCGGATTGACCGGCACAGCCCCCCAGCTGACCAAGCTGGTGGACAACTTCACCGTTTTGGTGAACACCCTCGCCGTGAACCAGCCCGTGCTCACCAACCTGCTCACCAACTCCCGCACCGTGTTCGAACCCAACGCCAACGGTGTGGCCGACCTGCCCCAGATCGCCGCCTCGCTGCGCGGCATCACCAACCAGCTGCGCGACGCCGACCCCAACATCCGCAAGCTGCTGGACCAGACCCCGGCGATCCTGGCCAATCAGGTGGTGCCGCTGCTGGCGAACAACCAGCAGTCGGTGTCGGTGCTGCTGGCCAACTCGGTGGTCTCCTCGCAGATCGTCGCCGCACGGATGCCCGCCGTCAACGCGCTGCTCATCGCGGTCCCCGACGGCTTCAACAAGCTGGCCAGCGTCGTGCGCGACGGGCGGGCTCAACTGGATCTCATCACCGCCCTCGGACCGGTGTGCTACTACGACACCCCCCGTCGCCCGGTGGAAGACACCTCATCGCGCCCGCTGGACCCGAACCAGCACTGCACCGACGCCTCCGGCCAGGTACAGGTCCGCGGCTCGCAGAACGTCCCCCGACCACCGGCGGGCGGGCAGAACCAGGTGGGCCTCACCTCCTACGACCCCACCACGGGAATCACCGGCGCCGGCGACGGCAGCACCGCACGCATCGGCGTGGCCGGTGGCCAACAACAGATCCTCGGCACCAACTCCTACGCAGCCCTACTACTCCAGGGAACGCAATGACAGTCCACACAGGCAACGAATCCGCTCCGACACTCGACGATGCGGCGTCCCCGGCACCGGACCCCACGGGCCCTGACCCCACGGGCCATGACACCGTCGCGGCCGAACCGGAATCCACTGCCGAAAAGGTCGGCGGCAAGAAGGCGGGAGGAAAGAAGGCGGCCGGTAAGAAGGCCGCCAAGAAGGCCAGCGACGCCGCGCCCGAACCGACAATGGTGAGCGAGGCAGAACCGACCGCGCAGGACGCTCCAGACCGTCCGAGCCGGTTGCGGCGCTTCGGCCGGGCGCTGCGGCGTCCCCGCACCCTCGTCCCGCTCGTGGTCATCGTGGTCCTGCTCGGCGTGCTGGGCTGGGGCGCCACGATGCTGTGGGACAAGAACCAGACCGAGAACGCCCGGTCCAGCGCGCTGGACGCGGGCCGGCGCTACGCCACCGACCTCGCCACCTACAGCTACCAGAACCTGGACAACAACATGTCCGTGGTCCGCGCGCACTCCGCGGGCGAGTTCAGCGGCCAGTACCAGCAGGTCGCGTCCAACCTGAAAGACCTGATCGTGAAGTACCAGAGCAATTCCTCGGCCAAGATCATCCAAGCCGGACTGGTCAACGGCAACCGGGACACCGCCGATGTGCTCGTCTTCCTGGACCAGACCGTCACCAACACCAACTCACCGCAGCCCCGGGTCGACCGCAACCGCATGCAGCTGTCCCTGATCCGTCAGGACGGCGACTGGAAGCTGTCCAACGTCCAGCTGATGTAGCACCCAGACCACCACCGGAAAGGAAGTCCACGATGGTGCGCTACATCGTCACCGGCGGCACCGGATTTCTGGGCCACCACATCATCCCGCGGCTGCTGCACCGCGACCCCGACGCCGTGATCCACGTCCTCGTCCGCCGGGCTTCGGTGGGCAAGCTCGAACGCCTCGCCGCGCAGTGGAACGGCGGCGAGCGCATCGTCCCGCTGATCGGCGACCTCACCGCCGCCGAGCTGGGGCTGCAGGGCGAGCCGCCCGCCGCGGAGCACCTGCTGCACCTCGGTGCGGTGTACGACATGACCGCGCCCGCGGCGCAGACCAGAGCCGCCAACGTGACCGGCACCCGGTCCGTCATCGCGCTCGCTCGCCAGGTCGGGGCCACCCTGCACCACGTCTCCTCCATCGCCGTGGCCGGTGATCACCGCGGGCCGTTCACCGAGGACGACTTCGACCTCGGCCAACACCTACCCTCGCCCTACCACCAGACCAAGTTCGCCGCCGAGCGTCTGGTGCGTCAGAGCCGAGAGCTCCGCTGGCGGGTCTACCGTCCCGGCATCGTGGTGGGGGACTCGACCACCGGTGAGATGGACACGATCGATGGTCCTTACTACTTCTTCACCGGCATTGCACTGCTGGCCCGGCTGCCGCACGCGTTGCCCGTCCCGGTGCCCAACCTCGGCGACACCAACGTCGTACCGGTGGACTTTGTCGCAACGGCATTGATCGAGCTGATGCACCGACCCGGGCTCGACGGCCGGGCCTTCCACCTGGTCAACCCCCGGCCCCAGCCGATGCGGGAGATCTACGGCGCGCTGGCCGCCGCCGCGGGAGCGCCCCGGGCCTTCGGCGCCATCCCCAAGTTCATCGTCGGCCCGGTGCTGGCGGCCACCGAACGCCCCCGAGCCCGACCCGCCCGCCGGCTCGTCCTCGGGCAGTTGGGGATCCCCGACGAAGTCGTGGCCCACCTCGCCATCCCGACCGTGTTCTCCTCGACGAAGACCGAAACGGCCCTGGCCGGCAGCGGCATCACCGTCCCGCCGTTCGCCTCCTACGCCGGCCGGCTCTGGGAGCACTGGGCCACCCACCTCGACCCCACCCGGGCACGACGGCCCGACCCGGCCGGGCCGTTGGTGTCCCGCACCGTGGTGATCACCGGCGCATCGTCGGGGATCGGCCGGGCGGCGGCGACGGCTGTCGCCACTCGCGGGGCGACGGTGCTGCTCCTGGCCCGCAACGCAGACAAACTCGACGAGGTGGTCGCGGAAATCAGGGATGGCGGCGGTGACGCCCACGCGTACACCTGCGACATCACCGACCAGGAATCGGTCGACGGCACCGTCAAGGCGATCCTCGCCGAGCACGCGCACGTGGATTACCTGGTGAACAATGCCGGCCGGTCCATCCGACGTTCCGTCGGCGCCTCTACGGAACGGTTGCACGACTACGAACGGACGATGGCGGTGAACTACTTCGGCGCCGTGCGGATGGTCCTCGCGGTGCTGCCCGGCATGAAGGAACGCCGCTTCGGCCACATCGTCAACGTCAGCAGCATCGGCGTGCTGGGTCGGGGTCCGCGGTTCTCCGCCTACATCGCGAGCAAGGCCGCGCTGGACGCCTTCAGCGACTGCGCGGCCGCGGAGACCCTGTCCAAGGGCATCAGCTTCACCAACATCCACATGCCGCTGACGCGGACACCCATGATCGAACCGACCACCGCCTACAACCGCATGCCTGCGGCCGCACCGGAAGCCGCCGCCGCCCTGGTGGTGCGGGCCCTGGAGCAACGTCCACCTCGGATCGACACCCCGCTGGGCACCCTCGGGCAGCTCGGGGAGTTTCTCACCCCCGGATGGAAGCGGCTGCTCCTGCACCAGGAATACCGGCTGTTCCCCGACTCACGCGCAGCCCGAGCCACGGTCGCGTCGAGTGCGTCCCCGCCGGGTGTACCGCGCACCCGCCCCTCCCCCACGCTGCGGAGCCGCACGGCGCGGATGGTCAAACGAACGGCTGGGCACCTGCCCGGAATCTACTGGTGACCACTTGCCACCCTCAGGAGGAACGATGAGCACCGCCCACGCGGCACCCCCCGTGCCCACGCGCAGCATCCGCACCCGCCGCATCCGCTTCGACTACCCCGCCGGGGCCATGAACCGGCACTACGTCGAGGGTGACCTGGTGATGAGTCACGTCGTCGCGGTGCTCTCGGCGATGTTCCCCGAAGGCGAAGACTTCTTCGTCCGCTCGGTCCGCCACTACGCCGACCGGATCACCGACCCGGAGCTGTCCGCGCAGGTCGCAGGTTTCATCGGCCAGGAGGTGACGCATGGACGCGAGCACCGGGCCCTCAACGAACGCCTGCAGCAGATGGGCTATCCGACGCGGCGGGTCGACCGGATGGTCCGCTTCGACCTGCGTCAAGCCGAGCGCAGGTTGGGTCCGCGGGTGTGCCTGGCGATCACCGCCGCGTTGGAGCACTACACCGCGACCCTCGCCGAGACCCTGCTGACCAAGCCGGAGGCGCAGGCCCTCCTCGGGCAGAACGAGGTCCGCTCGATGCTGCTGTGGCACGCATTGGAGGAGTCCGAGCACAAGTCCGTCGCGTTCGACGTCTACCGCGCCGTCGGCGGCAGCGAACGGATGCGCATCCGAGTGATGCGGGCGATGACGGTCTCGTTCCTGCTCGCAGTCATCGGCCACACAGTGGCCTCACTGGCGGCCGACCGCGCGACCTATCACCCGATTCGGCTGGGCCGTAGCGTCGCGGCGCTGCGCCACTCGCCGTTCCTCGGCCTCGACGTCGCCCGCCGCTTGAGCACCTACAACCGGCCCGGCTTCCATCCCGACGAGCACGACAGCACTGCGCTGCTCGAGCACTGGCGCACCGAGTTGTTCGGCGACGGCGGCACCATCGCCGACCACTTGAAATGAACCTCGACCACGAGGTCGCGATCGTCGGTGCCGGCTTCGGCGGCATGGGCGCGGCCATCGCGTTCCAACGTCTGGGCATCACCAGCCTCGTCCTGCTGGAGCGGGAGGATGACCTCGGCGGCACCTGGCACGTCAACCACTACCCCGGCCTGGCCGTGGACATCCCGTCGATGACCTACTCGTACTCCTTCGAGCCCAACCCGTACTGGTCGCGGCTCTTCGCCCCGGGCGAGGAGCTCAAGCGCTACGCCGAGCACGTCGCCAACAAGTACGACCTCCGCAAGCACATGCGGTTCAACACCGCCGTTGAGGGCGCCTGCTGGGACGAGGCGGGGCAGTGCTGGCGGATCACGGTCGCCGGGGGTGCGCAGGTGACCGCGCGGTACCTGGT
>JALYVL010000097.1 GCA_030853285.1 Actinomycetota bacterium
ACTGGCAGCTGCCGGCGGCGCTACCCCGGGTACCGACCTGCTGACGCTGAACATGGCGCAGCCGCTCTCGGACGGCCAGCAGATCCTCGTCGGCGTCCAGGCGCCGCCGGGCACGGCGCCGGTCAGTGGAGGGTCCCAATCCCCGGGAGCCCAGTCCCTGGCTGCACCGGCCACCGATCATGCCGGAGGCAAGGTCAACCTGAATGCGGCCACCGCCGCGGAGCTGGAGGCGTTGCCAGGGGTGGGCCCGGTGATGGCGAAAGCGATTCTGGACCGCCGCACCAAGAGCGGCAGCTTCCGCACCGTCGACCAGCTGTCCGACGTCAGCGGGATCGGCCCGGCCCGCCTCGCCCAGTTGCGTGACCTGGTGACTGTGTGAGCGTGCTGGTCCAGCCGGTCGACCGGTTGGACGTTCGATTGGTCCCGGCTGCGCTGCTGGCCTGGGGCACCGTGCTGCTCGGGTTGCTCGGCGGCTGGCAGATCGCGGCGGCGGTCGCGGCCGGTGCGCTGGTCGGCCTGCCCCTGGTCCTCCGCCTGGACAACCGCGTAGTGGCCGCCGGACTCTTCGTCTGCCTCGTCGTGACGAGCGGCTTCGCGCTGGCCACCACACTGCGAGCGCACGCCGTGGCCATCCACCCGCTGCAGGCTGCCGTGCGCGAGGGCGCCGCTGTGTCGATGCGCGTGCAGCTCACCGACGACCCGAAGTTGCTGCACAGTGCGATACAAGGTGCGCCGCAACAGGTTTTGGTGCGCGCTGCTCTGCGCGCCGCCGACGGGTACCGAAGCCTGCGCGGCGCGGTCGTGCTGCTCGCGCCCGCGAAGGACTGGGCTAGCCTGCTACCTGGCCAACAGGTCGCGCTAATCGGCCGCCTGGGACCGCCCCAGCGCGCGGACCTCACCGTGGCTGCAGTGCAGGTGCGGGGACCGCCCACCTTGATCGGCCAGTCGTCGTGGCCACAGCGTGCGGCGGGAGCGCTGCGCACAAAGCTGCATCAGGCCTCCTCCCGGGTGCTGGGCGGTGAACCCGGCGGACTGCTACCGGGGCTGGTGGTCGGGGACACCTCGGGATTGACCCCTGAGCTGAGCGCGGACTCGAAGACCACAGGGCTGACACACCTCACCGCGGTGTCCGGAACCAACATCACCATCATCTGCGGTGCGATTCTCCTGCTCGCGCAGTTCGCCGGTGCCGGCCCGCGTACGTGCGCGGCGCTGGCGGCCGTCGCCCTGGTGGGCTTCGTCGTCCTGGCTCGGCCCTCGCCCAGCGTCTTGCGGGCCGCCGTAATGGGCGCCGTCGCCTTGCTGGCCCTGGTCACCGGACGCCGTCGACAGGCCCTCCCCGCCTTGTGCGGCGCGGTCATCGTGCTGCTGATGTTCTCCCCGCAGCTCGCGGTGGACGCCGGATTTGCCCTGTCGGTGTTGGCGACCGCGGGATTGGTGCTGCTCGCGCCGGGGTGGGTGTCCGCCCTGCGCAAAAGGGGTGTCCCCGCGGGGGTGGCCGAGCTGCTGGCGGTGCCGCTTGCCGCACACGTGGTCACTGCGCCGGTGATCGCCGGGCTCTCGGCGCAGTTGAGCCTGGTTGCGGTGCTGGCCAACATTCTGGCGGCACCGGTGGTGGCGTTGGCGACGGTCCTCGGGGTGCTGGCCACCGTGCTGCTGTCGTTCTGGCCGGGTGCGGGCGAGCTGGTGGTGCGCCTGGCGGGGCCGGAGGTGTGGTGGTTGGTGCAGGTCGCGCACCGCTGCGCGGCGATTCCGTCGGCGTCGGTGACGGTGCCCGGTGGCGTTCCCGGTGCCCTCGGCATGGCAGGGGTGACGGCGGCCGTGCTGGTGCTCTCCCGCAGCGTCGTCCTGCGATGTCTGGCCTTGGCGGTGCTGTTCGGCGCGGGGCTGGTGTGGGTGCCCACCAAGGTGTTGACGCCGGGCTGGCCCGCCACCGGTTGGGCGCTGGTGGCCTGCGACGTCGGGCAGGGCGACGCGTTGGCGCTGTCGGTCGGGGAGCACCGCGCGGTGGTGGTGGACAGCGGGCCCGATCCACGTGCGGTAGCAGGGTGTCTGGACCGGTTGGGCATCCGCGAGATCCCGCTGGTGGTGCTCACGCACCTGCACGCCGATCACGTGGACGGCCTGGAAGGGGTGCTGGCCGGGCGCAGCGTGGGTGCGGTGGCGATAGGACCGCTGCACCTGCCCGCGGACACGCTTCGACGGGTGCAGACGGTGGCGGCCAGGCACGGTGTGCCGATGGTAGAACTCGATCCGGGCGGTTCCCTGCAGTGGCCCGGGCTGCGGCTGGATGTGCTGGCCCCGGTCGGCACGGTGCCCACCGTGCTCGGTGGCGATGTCGGGACCGAGCTGAACGACAACTCCGTGGTGCTGGCGGCGCAGACCGCGCTCGGGCGGGTGCTGCTCACCGGCGATGTGGAAGTCACCGCGCAGGAACAGCTGTTGCAGACCGGTATGGACCTGCATGCCGACGTGCTGAAGGTGCCCCATCACGGCTCTCGGTTCTCCGCACCAGAGTTTTTGGACGCGGTCCGACCTCGCGTGGGGCTGGTCAGCGTGGGCAAGGGGAACACGTATGGGCACCCGAACGCGGGGGTGCTCGACCATCTCGCCGCCGCAGGCACCACTGTCGCGCGTACCGATCAGCGGGGTGATATCGCGCTGCTTCCCGGGCTGGACGGGCCGTCGTTGGTGGCCAGGGGGGATCCGCGTCCGGCGCCGTGAGCACCAAACCCTCGTGCATGCTGGGCGAAAGCCGCATTCACCGACGATGTTGTGCGAATGCCGCTTTCACCCAGCACGCAGGCCCGCGAGCCGGCGACCAGGCCCACGGGCGCGGTGTCTGCCCCTCGTGCGACGATCCACCTCATGGCAACGGCTCCGACACAGCAGTTTCTGCACCTGGTGCTCGGTGAGGAGGAACTGCTGGTGGAGCGCGCCGTCGCCGGCATCATCGAGCAGGCCAGGGCAGCGGAACCGAGCGCGGATGTGCAGCGGGTCCGCGCCGGTACCACTGCCGGTCCCGAGCTCGCCGAGATGCTGAGCCCCTCGCTGTTTGCCGAGGCGCGCGTGCTGGTCCTGGAGGCCGCGCACGAGGCGGGCAAGGACGCCTCGGCGCTCATCCTGAGCGCGGCCACCGACCTGCCGGACGCGGTGGTCCTGGTGCTCACCCATGCGGGGGGCGCCAGAGGCAAAGCTCTGGTCGACGCGCTCCGTAAGGCGGATGCCGAGGTGCACACCTGCGCGAAGATCACCCGTCCCGCCGAGCTGGCGGATTTCGTGCGGGCCGAGCTCCGTGCGGCGGGGGCCCGGCCGAGCGCGGAGGCGGTCACCGCACTGCTCGACGCGGTTGGCTCGGACCTACGCGAACTCGCCGCGGCGTGCGGACAGCTGGTAGCCGACACACCCGGCACGATCGACGCCGCCGCGGTGCACCGCTATCACCGTGGCCGCGCGGAAGTGACCGGGTTTGACGTCGCCGAGAAGGCAGTGGCCGGTGATCGGGCGGCGGCCCTGGAGGCGCTCCGCTGGGCGACGCATCGGGGCGTGCCGCACGTGCTGCTGGCTGATGCGCTCGCCGATGCGATTCGCACCATCGCCAGGGTGAGCGCCATGGGCGGTGGAGACCCCTACCGGCTGGCCGGTGAGCTGGGGATGCCGCCCTGGAAGATCAAGAAGGCGGCTGCCCAGTCACGGGGATGGTCAGCTCAAGCCCTGGGTGCGGCGCTTCAGGTGGTGGCCTCGCTGAACGCGGACGTCAAGGGGGCCTCGGCGGACGCCGATTACGCGGTGGAGCGCGGCGTCCTCGGCGTCATCGACCTGCACCGCACCTGACGTACTGGACGAACGACAAAACCGCCCAGGTCGAGCAGACCTGGGCGGTAACCGAGCGGGCAGAACTCAGAGCTGATTGACCTGCACGGCCATAGCCGACTTCTTGTTGGCGGCCTGGTTCGCGTGGATGACGCCCTTACCGGCCGCCTTGTCCAACTTGCGGGACGCCGCGGTGAGCAGCTCGGCCGCCTTCTCCTTGTCGCCGCTCGCCGCGGCGCTGCGGAAGTTGCGGATGGCGGTGCGCAAAGCGGCCTTCACCGACTGGTTACGCAGCCGCTGCCGCTCATTGGTGCGAATCCGCTTCACCTGGGACTTGATGTTGGCCACGCGTACGCCCTCTGATCACTCGAGTTGGGAAAGTATCGGGCACTGGATGCTTACAGCCTGAACTGAGCAGCGCCGACCACGAAGGTTATCAGCGTTGCACCCAGATCCTCAAACCGCAGGGCTGCCGATACCGTACGCACACGTGAGCAGTGCACTGAGCTGGCCTGGTTTTGCCGGCATCAGCCTCACGGTGTTGCTCGTGCTGGTAGTTGCTGCGTTCCTGGCCGGCGCGGTCGATGCCGTGGTCGGTGGGGGAGGGCTCATCCAACTTCCGGCGCTGCTGTTGCTGCTGCCCGGGACGGCAGTGATGGCCGTGGCCACCAACAAGGTGGCGTCGGTGGTGGGGACCAGCGCAGCCACCGTCACCTACGCCCGACGGACTCCGGTCGACTGGCGCGCGGCCGGGCTGATGGCCGCCGCCGCGGCCTGCGGGTCGGTCGGCGGGGCGGCATTCGCCGACTCCCTGCCAGCCATGGTGCTCAACGTGCTGGTTCTGGTGGCCATCGTCTCGGTGGGGATTTACACTTTTGCGCGCCCGCACCTCGGGGTACACCACAACGTTCGATTCGCCCGGCGCCAGCAGCTCACCGCCATGGCGGTGACCGGTGCGGGCATCGGGGTATACGACGGCCTCGCGGGCCCGGGTACCGGCTCGTTCCTGGTCTTCGTCCTCGTCGGTTGGGTCGGCTATGCCTTTCTGGCGGCCTCGGCGACCGCGAAGCTCGCCAATGTCGCGACCAACCTGGGTGCGTTGGCGTACTTCGCGCCGCACGGCCTGGTGGTCTGGGGCGTGGGAGTCTGCATGGCGCTTGGGAACCTGGCCGGGGCGTCCATCGGTGCCCGCCTGGCCATCCGACTCGGATCGGTGTTCGTCCGTCGGGTGTTCCTGGTCGTCGCGGGCCTGCTTGCGGTCACTCTGGCGGTGAAGATCGGCTGGTCGTTGTAGGAGATCAAGCCGGCTAACGCCAGCCGTGCTCGGCGCGCAGCCGCTCGGCGACCCGGTCGAACAGTGCGCGCTCCATGATGGCGCCCTCGCGACGGATCCCTTCCTCCGGCACGTCGAGCACCCGGTCCAGGCGCACCCAACTCGGACGGTGTTCCTGATCCCACGCGCCTGCACCCAAGCTCAGCCAGTCCCGCTCGCCGTCACGTCTGCCCTGACTGGAGAGCATCAGGCCCAGCAGGGTGTTCGAGCCCTCGCGGCCGACGACGAGCACCGGGCGGTCCTTGCCCTGTCCGGGATCCTCCTCGAAGGTGACCCAGGTCCACACCACCTCACCGGGGTCGGCCTTGCCGTCCAAGGTCGCGGCGTACTCGAGATGGCGAGCGCGATCGGAGCTGGGCCGGGCGCGGGCGGTGACGGGGCGTCCGCCGCCGGAGCTGGAGCTGCTCTGCAGCTGACGCAGCAAGCGCGGCCCTTGCTGCACCGCAAGCCTGCCCAGCTGCCGTCCCAGGGTGTTCCAGATGCCTGCCACGGGGCTCGACTTTACGTCCCGGGTTGGCCCGGTACCGGTATGCCGATCCGCTCGCGTGGGACCATGGAGACCGGCCACCACCACCTTGATCAGGGAGCGTCTCATTTCCAGCTTCGCCGACACGACGTTCACTCCACCCGAGCGAATCCGCAACTTCAGCATCATTGCGCACATCGAC
>JALYVL010000098.1 GCA_030853285.1 Actinomycetota bacterium
GGATCGACGTACGCGATCCCCAGCAGGACAAGGCCCAGGACTTCGTGCGGGACAACAAAATCGCCTATCCCTCCATCTACGACCCGTCGCTGCGCAGCCTGATCGCACTGGGCAGCAAGTACCCGACGAGCGTGATCCCCTCCACGATTGTGCTCGACCGGCAACACCGGGTGGCCGCAGTATTTCTGCAGGCGCTGACGCCGGGCGACCTGCAGCCCGTCGTGACCCGGCTGGCCGCCGAGCAGCGATGAGCGAGCGCAGCGACGTGGGGATATGGCAATGATCTTCTCGGCCGAGGGAATCGGCACCAGCTTTCAGAATGCGGCGGCCACCGGACCGCTGCTGCTGGCGCTGCTCGCGTGCCTCGCCGCAGGCGCGGTGTCCTTCGCCTCCCCGTGCGTCGTGCCGTTGGTTCCCGGCTACCTGTCCTACCTCGCCGGGGTGGTCGGCGCCGAGGCTCCCGCGGTGACCGTGGATCAGGCGCCCGGCCGCCGGCCACGGCGGTGGCGGATAGCCGGTGCCGCCGGGCTGTTCGTGGGCGGCTTCACCGTGGTGTTCTCCCTGGCCACGGTGTCGGTGTTCGGTGTGATCTCGGTGCTGCGCCTGAACGCCGATGTGCTGCAACGGGTGGGTGGAGTGGTCACCATCGTGATGGGGTTGGTGTTCGTCGGGTTCCTACCCGTGCTGCAGCGCGACACCCGACCCGCGCCGCGCCGCATCCCCACGTTGGTGGGCGCTCCTTTGCTCGGCGCAGTGTTCGGCCTGGGCTGGACGCCGTGCCTGGGCCCGACCCTGGCCGGGGTGCTGTCGGTGGCCGCCGGTACCGAGGGCGTCACCGCCGCCCGCGGGGTGATACTCGTCGTGGCCTACTGCCTGGGCCTCGGGCTGCCGTTCATTCTGCTGGCCCTGGGCTCCTCGCGTGCCCTGCGCAGCATCGGCTGGCTGCGCCGCAACTCCCGGGTGATTCAGGTGGTCGGCGGCGTCGCGCTGGTCGCCGTCGGGATCGCCCTGGTCAGCGGAACCTGGGCCGAGCTGGTCGGCTGGCTGCGTTCCGGACCGATCGCCGACGTCACGCTCCCGATCTGAATGAGCAGCCATGACCCTGACTGAAGAGCGGACACCACAGACCCCTGCGGTACCACCGCGCCGAGCTGCGCACATCTGGGCCGTCATCCGCAACAGCTGGCGTGGCCTGGTCAGCATGCGGACCGCGCTGGTGTTGTTGTTCCTGCTGGCGTTGGGCGCGATTCCCGGTGCACTGCTGCCGCAGCGCAGCCTCAATGCGAGCAAGGTCGACGACTACATCGGCAGACACAGCGTGCTGGGGCCCATCTTCAACAAGGTCGGCCTGTTCGAGGTTTTCGCGAGCCCATGGTTCGCTGCGATCTACGTCCTGCTGTTCGTTTCGCTCGTCGGATGCATCGTCCCCCGGTTGTTCGACCACCTACGGGCACTGCGCGCGCAACCGGTGGCCACCCCGCGCAACCTGTCCCGGCTGCCGCACCACCACCGCGCCGAGGTGGACGCCGAGGTCGAGGCGGTCGCCGATCTGGTGCAGCAGCGCTTGAGGCGGTGGCGCACGGTCCGGCGCCCCGGCCACCGCCCTGGCGAAGTGACGATCTCGGCGGAGCGCGGCTACCTCCGCGAGGCGGGCAACCTGCTGTTCCATCTGTCGTTGGTCGGTCTGCTGCTGGGAATCGCCGCCGGAAAGCTGTTCGGCTACGAGGGACAGGTCATCGCCATCGCCGACGGTGGCGGCGGTGCCGGTTTCTGCAACACCTCCACCGCGGCGTACGACTCGTTCCGGGCCGGGCTCAGCGAGAACGGTACCGGCCTGGAGCCGTTCTGCGTCCGCGTCGACAGTTTTGACGCGTCCTATCTGCCCACCGGAGAGGCCAACGCCTTCGCGGCGAAGATCGACTATCAGTACGGCGCCGCACTGAAGTCGAACACCTGGCAGCCCTACGATCTGAAGGTCAACGACCCGCTGCGGGTGGGCGGTGAACGCGTCTACCTGTTGGGGCACGGCTACGCGCCGCAGTTCACCGTCACTTATCCCAACGGCCAGACGCGTACCGACGCGGTGCAGTTCCGGCCGGCCGACGCAACGACCCTGCTCAGCGAGGGTGCGCTCCGCTTCGACCCCCCGGCCGGGATGTATCCCAATCCGGACGATCGTCGCCGTAATCAGGTCGCCATCGAGGGGCTGTTCGCGCCCACCGCCGCTCTCAACGGCAGCCTGCTGAGTTCGTCGTTCCCCGGGCTGCGTGATCCCGCGGTGGCCGTGGACGTCTACCGGGGCGACGCAGGGTTGGACAGCGGGAAGCCGGCGTCGATCTTCTCCCTTGATCCCCAGCTAGCGCAGTCCGGTCGGCTGGTCAAGCAGCAACGGGTCAATCTCCGCCCCGGCGAGTCGGTCACCCTCAGTGACGGCACGAGGGTGCAGTTCGACCGGGTTGAGCAATGGGTGTCGCTGCAGACCTCGCACGATCCGGGACAGACCTACGTGTTGGTGTTCGCCCTCACGATGACGCTCGGTCTGATGGTGTCGCTGCTGGTCAAACGACGTCGCGTGTGGGTGCGGCTGGCGGCGAGCCCGCAGGCCGGTTCAGACGACGTCCGACGTACTGTGGTCGAGATGGGTGGGCTGGCCCGTACCGACCAGGCGGGGTGGGGCGGCGAGTTCACCACGTTGAGCACCGAGTTGTTGAAGCTTCCGAGCACTTCTGTGCCGCAAGCACGAGTGTCGCGCTCACCCGAGTCCGAGGACGGTAGCAATGCCCATCGATCCTGACCTGTCGCACTACAGCGACCTGGCGTTTGGCTCCGCGATCGCGGTGTACGTGCTGGCGCTGGTCTTCTTGCTCATCGAGTTCGCGAGCCTGCGGGCAGTCAGCACCGTGCACGGTGCGGCGCGGGAGCTGGTGAGTGTAGGTGCCGGCTCGTCCACCGCAGCCACCGCGACACCAGGGCGAGTGGTCGAGGAACGGCGCCGCCCGCTGGGTGAGCGCTTCGGCCGGATGGGTCTGGCCCTCGTGGCGCTGGGGTTGGCGCTGGCTGTCGCGTCGCTGGCGTTGCGCGGGCTCTCTGCGCACCGCGCGCCGTGGGGCAACATGTACGAATTCATCTCGCTGATGTGCGCGATCACGGTACTGGTCTGGCTGGCGATCCTGGGCAGGCAGGCGCAGGGGGCCCAGTCTGATCGAGTGCAGGCGGTGCAACCGCAGTCACTGCGGCCGATGTCGGTATTTGTGCTGGTGCCCGTGGTCGTGTTGATGTTCTTGGCCGGCACCGTGCTGTACGCGCGTTCGGCGCCGGTGGTACCTGCCCTGCGTTCCTACTGGCTGATCATCCACGTGTCCGTGATCAGTGCCGCCACCGGCGTCATGCTCGTCTCCGGAGTGGCGAGTCTGCTGTTCTTGGTCCGTCGCAGGCACCCGGTGGACGCTGAGGGCCAGGGGCTCTTCGGCCGCTTCGCGGCGCGGTTGCCCAGCGACGCCAGCCTCGACCGGGTGGCCTACCGCACCGCCATCTTCGGCTTCCCGCTGTTCACCGCAGGGGTCATCCTCGGCGCCATCTGGGCCGAGGCAGCATGGGGCAAGTACTGGGGATGGGACCCCAAGGAGACGACCGCCTTCGTCGCCTGGGTGCTGTATGCGGCGTACCTGCATGCGCGCGCGACCGCGGGCTGGCGCAATATCCGGGCGGCGTGGATCAACGTCGTCGGCATGATCGCGATGCTGTTCAACCTGTTCTTCATCAACGTGGTGGTCTCCGGTCTGCACTCCTACGCCGGACTGAACTGACCGCTACCCGGTGTATTCGGTGGTTTGGCAGCATCGGTAGGGGCAGTCCGATAGCGTTGGCCCGGCTCGGTTGTGCGATGCAGGTGAGGGGAGAAGTACTGGTGAGCGAGCAGCAGGGCGAGCGACCGCAGGGTCCGGGGTGGCTGGAGCCACCAATGAGCGGGGCGCCGTCGGGCCCGATGTCAGCAAGCCCGGTGCCACCGGCGAGCCCCGAGACCAGCCGGCAGCTCCCTGACTCCGGGTACCAGTCCGGTGGCGCTCACGCAGCCGACTCCAGGCCCACTGCGTCCCCATCCTCTGCGTACCAGTCTTCGGCGTCCCAGTCTTCGGCGTCCCAGTCTTCGGCGCCCCAGTCTCCTCCGCCCTACGCGCCCGGCCCACTTCCCCAACAACCGCCAACGCCACCAGCGCCCGCACAGCAGCAGATGCCAACCACGGGGCCGCCGCCGCAACGGGGCTATTCCTACGCCCAACAACCGACGGTGACTCGTCACGCAGCACCGAGCGCTACCAGCGATCGTGGGTTGTCCGTCGCGGACCTGTCCTCGGCCGCCCTGCTGACGCGGGCGAAAAAGGCCCCCCGCAGCGGCTGGCGCAAGGCTGTGTACCTGGCGTCCGGGCGTACCGTGAACCTCGGGGAGAGCGAAGCCGACATCGAGCGCGGGGAACTGATCGGACGGATCAACCAGCCGCTGCACGGTTGTTACAAGATCGCCATGCTGAGCCTGAAGGGTGGCGTCGGCAAGACAACCACCACGGTGACCCTGGGTTCGACCTTCGCCTCACTACGGGGTGACCGGGTGGTGGCGGTCGATGCCAACCCGGACCGGGGAACCCTGAGCCAGAAGATTCCGCTGGAGACGTCGGCCACGGTGCGCCACCTGCTCCGTGACGCCCACCGGATCACCCGATACAGCGACGTGCGGGCCTACACCTCCCAGGGTCCGAGCCGCCTCGAGGTACTGGCGAGCGACAGCGACCCGGCGGTCTCGGAGGCGTTCAGCGAGGAGGACTACCGCCGCACGGTGGACCTGCTGGAGCACTTCTACAACATCGTGCTCACCGACTGCGGCACCGGTCTGATGCACTCGGCGATGAAAGGTGTGCTTGACCTCGCCGACTGCCTCGTGCTGGTCAGCTCCGGTTCGATCGACGGCGCGCGGAGCGCCTCGGCCACCCTGGACTGGCTGGACATGCACGGCTACCACGAGCTGGTCAAGCGTTCGGTCGCGGTGATCAACGCGGTGCGTCCCGGCTCGGGCAAGGTGGACATCGACAAGCTGGCCGAACACTTTGCGGCGCGCTGCCGCGCGGTACACGTGCTGCCCTTCGACCCGCACCTGGAGGAGGGTGCGGAGGTCGAGTTGGAGCGCCTCAGGCTGACCACTAGCTCGGCGATGCTGGAACTCGCCGCCACCATCGCCGATGACTTCCCCACCTCGGCCAGCCGTCGCTGACCACAGCAGCGAACGTTCAGTCGTGCGGCGGTGTAGCGCCGGGGCCGAGCCGACGCAGAAAGTCGGGGTCGTCATCCGGGCCACGAACGCGGGTTCGCGGCCGCGCAGCCCCCTGCGGCCCGAACGCCCGCCAGAACAAGCCGGTCAGAGCCACCAAAGCGATGATCGCGAACAAAAAGAGCACGATGCGAAACCTCCTGGTGGCCAGGGTAGCCCTCCGCGAAGTTGCCCGTGGTCAGCTTGGGTGGGTCGTGGGCTCCGTGGTCAGCTCCGCGATCAGCGACTGCACCTCGGACTCCCGGAACCGGCGGTGGCCACCGGGTGTACGGATGGAGCCCAGCCGACCGGCTGAGGCCCAGCGCGTCACGGTCTTCGGGTCCACGCGGAACATGGCCGCGACCTCGCCGGGAGTGAGGAGTCGCTCCGAGCGGGGGGTGGCAGCGAGAGGGGCGACGGACATGGGGTGCCTCCAGGATCCAGACGATTCGGACGTGCATTGCCAATTGTGGCAGCGGACGTGCCAGGTACTCGAACGGTTCTGCGC
>JALYVL010000099.1 GCA_030853285.1 Actinomycetota bacterium
GTCCATCGGTCTGGGCGAAGTTCATCCGGCCTTCGACCGGCTCGATCGCCGACCAGTCCAGGTCGATGCGCAACCAGGTGATGCCGGCACGGACAGCAGCGTCGAGTTCACGATTCTGCATCGCGCTCGGCAGCGCAAGAAACTCCGCACCCGGGGAGATGCCCACGGGCACGCGCACCGGCTTGGCGGGTGGGTACGTTGTCGTCCCTGATACGGCGCCGGCCGCAGACCGTGGACTACTCGACGTATCGACGGCACCCCCACACGCGGAAACGACCATCAGCAGGCTGGCAGCACACACCACAAGAAGCGCCCGCAGCAGCGGGCCACGGTCGACGCGTCGTCGTCGCATCCCGCCTCCACTCGCTGACCCGCAGGCGGGCACCGTCACGATAGTGCCTCAGTCGGCGAGGAGCGTAGTGAGCATGGCAGGCAATGTCTTGGTCAAGTCATGCTCAGCGGCCACCGCCGCACGGCTTGCATGATGGCTCACCTGACGGAAGTCGTTATTGCTCAGTGCGTGGCGCAGCGCGTCGGTGAGCGCCGCGACGTCGCCGGGGGGAACCAGCAGCCCTGCGCCCCCGGCGAGGATGTCGCTCGTGCCGCCGTGATCGGTGCCGACGACGGGAACGCCGAGGCTCATCGCTTCCAGCACCGACAACGGTGCCGCCTCGGGGGCAATACTCGCGGATACGGCGACGTCCCAGCTCCGCAACGTGCGTACGGCGTCGACGTGGCCGAGAAACCGCACGCGTCCGCGGAGGTCGGGTTCTTCGGCGCGGCGGTGCAGTGTCAGTACGTAATCCGCGTCCGCAGTGAACGCTCCGCCCGCCAGCTCGAGCCGCACGTCGGGTAGCCGGGCGACCGCGTCCAGCAGGACGGCGTGCCCCTTCCAGGGAGTCAGCAGCGCCAAACACCCT
This sequence comes from Actinomycetota bacterium, assembly GCA_030853285.1. Lineage (GTDB taxonomy): Bacteria > Actinomycetota > Actinomycetes > Mycobacteriales > Mycobacteriaceae > X156. The sequence continues at coordinate 921 of JALYVL010000099.1, forward strand.
ACGACAGGAGGATCGTGCATGGTCAGATCCGCCGGCGCAACCGGCCAGGGAACGCCGTTGGCTGCGGTTACCACCGACAGTCCCATCACTCGCAGCGGGGCCGCCGTCGGTTCGGAAACCGCCACCACCCGCCGCAGGCGGGCGGCCCCCGCGCGAACAAGAGCACGCTGCTTTCGGGTATGCACGGTGTCGTGCACCAGCCAGGTCGACCGGCAGCGGCGCCGGGTTAGTCGGATCATCGGAACGGCGCGTAGAGAGTTCACGACGATACGGGTGTCGGGCGCCCGGGTTGCCCCGCGCAGCAGCTTGGCGGCGCCCAGATAGCGGTAGGCCAGCCGGAGCGTACTGAGGCGACGGATCATCAGGCTCGGACTCGACTCCAATACAAGCGCAGGCAGTGCAAGGTGTGCCACGGCGGCAGGCAGTCGGTGGACGAGGGGTCCGTCCGGGCAGGCCACCATCACCCGATATCCATTGTGGACGGCAAGTTCCACCAAGGACAGCAGCACCTTTTCCGCACCCGATACGTCGCCGGTGCCGTTTATGAATAGCACCCGCGCAGTGCCGTGCTCACCACCTGCGCTCACCTCTTTCGCCCTCGCGGCAAGAAGTCGCGCAGAGGCACCTCACGGGTCAGGCGCAGCCCGTGGGAGGCGAGCGGAACCACAAGGACACAACCGAGCGTGACCACCGGCCACGGCACCCAGCGCAGGATCACCGTGCTCAGCGCGATCATCGCGGCACCGAGCAGGACGAGGCCGACGATCTCACGCAGCGGCATGAGGCCCCGGACCGGGATGGTCCGCGCGATCACCACCCACACCATCACCACCAGTACCGACTCGGTGATGATGGTGGCGACCGCGGCACCGTTGTAGGACATGTGCGGAATGAGCACGAGGTTCAAGCCGATGTTCAGACTGAGCGCAGCGAGACCGAGCCAGGGATAGACGCGGGAGCGGTTGGCCGACACCAGGACGATGAAGCCCAGCTGGGTCAGCATCGCCAGGCCGCCACCGGCGACCAGGAGGCGGGCCGCTGGGGCCGCGACCGCGAAGCGGTCGCCGTAGAGCAGGGTCAGGATGGGCGTCGCCGCCGCCCAGAAAGCTACCACCGCAACCGTGGCAAGCAACCCCAGCGTGATCGTCGCTTGGCGTACCTGACGACGGAAAATCTTCGGCGCATCCGGCCAGGACTGGACCAGCAGAGTATTGATCGGAAGAACCACCGCCAGCGCGACCACGATGAGCACGTCGGAGAACTTGTATCCGACCGAGTACAGGCCGACGGAGTCGAACGTGTCCAGGCGACTGAGCATGAGCACGTCCAGCTTGCTCAACATCGTGACCATCGCAGCGCCAACGGTCAGCGGAACTGCCTCGGTGAGCATGCTTCGCCACAGCCGAAGACTGATGGTCCGCGTAGGCCGGGGACCGGCGTTACCCCGGCGGAGGCCCAGTACCTTCCACGCCAAGGCCACCAGCTCGTTGGCAAGGGCAGGTAAGACAAACACCAGCAGTACCGGCGCGAACAGTGCGGCCGCGACCGTGAGCGCCAGCTGCACCGCTTGGGCGCAAACCTCCCCGACGGCGACCAACGTCAGCCGCAGCCGGCTTTGGTAAAGCACGGTCAGCGCATGGCTGGGTGTCGCCACCACCACGACGAGTCCGGCGACCACGGTGGCGCGGAGCACTGTGCTCGGGTAGCCCATCAGTGCCACGTAGGCCACAGCGGCGACGTAACCGAGCAGACCCAGCGTGGCCCGCAGCGCGATGAACGACGAAGCCAAGCGGCTGACCTCGGCTTCATCAGAATCGAGCAGGCGCCCCAGCACCACTCGTCCGACACCCAGGTCGGTGATGATGGCGAGCAGGCCGAGGAGGCCGAAGACGAAGGAGAACTGCCCCCAGTCCTGCGGGGACAATGCACGGGCGATGAGCACGCTGCCGCCCCAGCCCATGACCGCCACCAGCAAGCGCCCGAGGACGATCGCACTGGAGTTACGCGCGGCAGCTTGCTCCGAGGATGCCGTCTCCGCCGCGGTCTGCTCTGCCTGGCTCACGTCTGGACGCCGGCAGATCGGTAGGCGGCGATGGTCTGCGCTGCCGTGCTCCGCCAGCTCAGCCGGGACGCAGCGCCGACGGCGCGTCGGCGCAGCGACTGCCGAAGCGCGTCGTCGTTCAGCAGCGGTCGCACGGCCCGCGTCCACGCGGCCGGGGTGTGGGTGGTGACGAGGATGGCGCCGTCTCCCACGACCTGCGGCAGCGCACCGACAGCGCTGGTGACCACGGCGCCGCCACAGGCCATGGCCTCCACCGGCGGCAGACCGAACCCCTCGTACCGAGAGGCGTAGACGACGACCGTCGCCGCACGGTAGAGCGCAGGCAGGTCGGCGACATCGAGGTAGCCCAGTCCGATGGTCCCGGCCGGCGCGTTGGGTCCCTGGCTACCGGCACCGGCGAGTACACAAGGCACGTCGAGCTCGTGCGCAACCGCGGCGACCAGGGCGACATCCTTACGGGGCTCGACGGTGCCCACCTGCAGCACGAAGCGCTTCGGTAGTCCGTACTTCGCACGCAGCGCTGCGACCTGGGCTGCGGAGGGTGGGACCGCCCACGGCGCCGGCGCCAGGGAAGTCACCACACAGTCGCGGCCCAGCAACTCATGGACCCGTTCGGCTGTGAACTCCGATACTGCGAGCACGACATCAGCACGATGTATCGAGCTGCGCAGCAGTGCGCGTTCGCCGGAACCCCGCACGCGGCTGTGCGCCCACGGTGTGTCGAAGACCGACATGTCGTGCACCGTGGCGACGCGTAGTGCACCGAACCCGAGCGGCAGGTCGACGTCCAAGGCGTGCACGACGTCCACCGCGCGTTGCGGCACCAAGGCAAAGGCAGCGCGCCGGGCTCCCGCCGCCACAGGCCTGCGTACCGGACGGATTCCTGCGGGCAACTCACCCGCGGCGTCGACCTGCACCATCGCCGACAAATCAGCTGCGGGTAGCAGTGGAGCCAGCGCCGTCATGAGTTCGCGGGCGTAGGTTTGGACTCCACTCCCGCCGGGGCGCAGCGCGAGCGCGCCGAAGCGGATGCGGAGTGGACGGCCGGCACGCGCTCGGCTGAGTGCTTCCGGGCCGCTTCTTGGGACGCCGCCTCTTGGGACACTGCGCACCCCACCACCCCCAGAAGCAGCCAAAAGTAGACGTCCAACGGAAAGATCTCGAGATAGGTGGCAACCAATGACGCCACCGCAGCAGCGACCACCGAGGCACTGACTCCGAGGGCGAGGGCCGCGTCGCGCCCAGTGAGGATGCGCGCTGCCCGCAACGTGGACAATACCGCGCTTACCAGTACGAGCAGAAAAAGCCACAATCCGATGGGACCTAATTCGAGGACCATCTTCACGTAGTAGTTGTCCGGTTGGTAGGTCGAGCTCGCGGGGCGCCCCGTGGCTTTCGCGATTCGCTCGGCGGCAGAGCCGGAAGTGCCGAGCCCCAGCCCCAAGGGATGCGTGAGTACGTCACTGATGATCTCGGACCAGCCGGTGCTGCGCTGACCGAGACTGGCGGAGGAAAACAGTGAGCCCAGCACCTTCGGGGAAATGAACGTGATGGACACCGCCGTTCCGATGGCGGCAACGCCGAACGCGATGAGCAGCGGGCGGTAGCGATATACGGCCAGCCAGAGCAAGCCGACGATCAGTCCCAGATAGCTCGCCCGCACGATCGACACCCCCATGCCGGCGATCAAGACGGGGACTGCGCAGAGGAACAGCGTGTTCCGAAGGCGGCGAGGCTCCGCCAGGGCGACCGCACCACCAACGAGCAGGCTGGTCATGACGTAGAGACCGAAAGGGAAGGGCTGATCGAAGGTGCTGAAGGAACGCAGGAGCCCATTGGCCGTGCGCACTTGATCGTTGTAGGCGTAACCGAGTTGTACCAGATAGTCCGGCCCCACGAGCTGCTGCCAGAGCCCGACCAGGGCACAGACCGCGCCGTCGAGCATCAGGATGCTGACCAGGTGGTCGCGATCGCGCGCGGTGAACGGCGTGCGCCACAGCGCCAGCAGGATCAGGACGTAGAAGAAGGTGATCTTGATGGCGTACAGGCCGAGTACACCCGCAGTCGTCAGCGCGGAGACGCTGCCGAACACAGCGAGCGCGACCAAGGCGGGCAACCAGGGCGCTCTGGGCGCAGGACGCAGGACGCCCCGCAGCGCGGTGCGGGGCGCGACCACGGTGGCCAGGAGCGTAAGACCGAGCAGCGCCTCTTTCCAGTAGGCCGCCGACGCCCCGCCAGGCACGAGCGCCAATAGCCCGTTGAACGGCACCACGGCGGCCAAGGCGAGCAAGCCTCGTTGCGGTCGCTGGTACAGCAGCCACAAACCCAATGCGCCGACCGCGGCGGCGGCCAGCACGCCCACAATCACCCTCGGTTCAGCCAACATCAGACGGGCGATCCACGTGCACCCCCGGGTATACCCTCGACGTCGGCTCCTGTTGACTCTACTGCCGCCGCACCCGGGGTCGCCTGAGGGGAGAGATCGTTGCGGATCCTGCACGTGGTCAACGAACTCGACAACTTCGGCGACGGCATCGTCAACGTCACCGTCGACCTCGCGTGCACCCAGGCTGACCTCGGACACGAGGTATCGGTGGTTTCCTCCGGCGGCGCGTTCGAGCCGCTGCTGGCCGCGCACGGGGTCACCCATCATCGTGCGCGTTTTACCCGCACCCCCAGGGTGCTGCGGTCGGCATTTCGGGTGCTGGGCGACGTGGTCACCGCGGAGCGTCCGAACGTCGTGCACGCCCATACGATGACGCCGGTGGTGCTGCTGCGGGTGTTGCGGGCCGTCGGTCGGTGGCGCGGCACATCCCCCCAAG
>JALYVL010000100.1 GCA_030853285.1 Actinomycetota bacterium
GCTCGCTCCCGTGCCCTACCCCCACGTCGCTTCGCTCGCTCATCTCGCGACCTCCTCCGTGGCGTGGGAGAAGCCGCGCTCCCTCGCTACATCGGCCAACATGCCCCGGAGCAGCTTGCGTCCGCGATGCAGGCGCGACATCACAGTGCCGATCGGCGTGCCCATGATCTCGGCAATCTCCTTGTAGGCAAACCCTTCGACGTCGGCGTAGTACACCGCCATCCGGAAATCTTCGGGCAGCGACTGCAGGGCCTCTTTGATATCGGAGTCCGGTAGCTGGTCCAGCGCCTCGACCTCCGCCGAGCGCAGCCCGCGCGAGGTGTGCTCCGCCGCATCGGCGAGCTGCCAGTCGGTGATCTCCTCGGTGGGGTACTGCTGGGGTTGGCGCTGCTTCTTGCGGTAGCTGTTGATGTAGGCGTTGGTAAGGATCCGGTACATCCACGCCTTCAGGTTGGTGCCCGCCCGGAAGGAGCCAAATGCCGCGTACGCCTTCAGGTAGGCCTCCTGCACAAGATCTTCCGCATCGGCCGGGTTACGGGTCATCCGAAGCGCCGCACCGTAGAGCTGATCCAACAGGGGCATCGCGTCTTGCTCGAACCGGGCCGTGCGCTGCTCGGGGGTCTCCGCCGCCTGTGCAGCCGCCTGTGCTGGATCCTGGGCGGTTGCAGGGGACGCTGGGGACGTAGACGCGGCCACGGTTCTCCTTCCGCCGGTCGATGCTTGCCTCGACGACGCGATGGTGCGGCGCTGGGCGTGCGGCCAGCCTACCGGGGCGCTCAGGTCGACCGCGCGCTGTACGTCCACCCGGCCCTCCGCTGTTCGTGCGCTGGGCGCCATGCACTGCGCTGCCATTGCTGCTCCCTGCTGATCGCCTCGAGACCAAACTTCTCGACCGTCTCAACACGCCCGTCTGCGACGATGTTCCCCCGTCGGATCGCGTTGGCTCACGGACGACGGTGCGATAATGGCGCCGTGACCCCTGTGCAGCCGTGGTCGGCGCCCCAGGCCGATCATTCGGTGTGCGCTCAGGTCGGCGTTCCCGGTTCGAAGTCGATGACCAATCGGGCCCTGGTGTTGGCCGCGCTGGCCGACTCACCGTCGCGGCTCAGTGGCGCACTGCAGAGTAGGGACACCCGTTTGATGGCCGCCGGGCTGAGCGCGCTGGGCTGTCAATACGACGGCGATGTGGTCGTTCCCGGACGGTTGCGGGGGCCCGCCGAGATCGATTGCGGCTTGGCAGGCACGGTCATGCGCTTCCTGCCCCCCGTGGCCGCGTTGGCCGAGGGGGTCGTGCGCTTCGACGGCGACCCGCAGGCGCGTCACCGCCCGATGGCCACCGTGCTGGACGCGCTCCGGGGCCTGGGCGCGGAGATCGACGGTGACGCACTCCCCTTCGCGGTGCGCGGGCGTGGAACTCTGCCGGGGGGCGAGGTCACCATCGACGCCTCCGGGTCGTCCCAGTTCGTCTCCGGCCTTCTGCTCAGCGGTGCACGGTGCACCGAGGGCGTGACCGTTCGCCACCGCGGTGCGGCCCTCCCGTCGCTTCCGCACATCGAGATGACAGTGGCCATGCTGCGCACCGCGGGCGTGGTGGTGGAGCACCCCGAGGACGACGTCTGGCGGGTGCACCCGGGCACCGTGGCGGGCACCCGGTGGGCGATCGAGCCGGACCTGTCCAATGCGTCACCGTTCCTCGCTGCCGCAGCGGTGACCGGAGGCAGGGTCCACATTCCCGGTTGGCCCGCGCGTACCACCCAGGCAGGCGACCGGATTCGCGTGCTCTTGGAGCAGATGGGGGCGACCGCGACCCTGGACGACACCGGGCTGACGGTGCGGGGCCCCGCGGCGTTGAGTGGCCTGGACGTCGACCTGCGCGAGGTGGGTGAGCTCACGCCCACCGTGGCCGCCTTGGCAACGCTGGCTGAGGGGCCCTCACAGCTGCGGGGCATAGCGCATCTGCGTGGACACGAGACCGACCGACTGAGCGCGCTGTGCACCGAGATCAACGCACTGGGTGGACGCGCGGAGGAGCTGGCGGACGGCCTGCGCATCACCCCGGCACCGCTGCAGGCCGGGGCGCGTCCCTGGCACGCCTACGCCGATCACCGGATGGCCACAGCCGGGGCGATCGTAGGCTTGGCGGTGCCGGGGCTCACGGTCGACGACGTCGCCACCACCGACAAGACCTTGCCGGGCTTCGACGGTCTGTGGCGGGCCATGCTGGCGGGGGTAGCGCCCTGAGCAAGCGTGTATACGACGAGTCGGACGTCCGGATCCGTCCGCGCCCGGGCTCACGTCCTCGGACCAAGACCCGCCCGGAGCACCTCGACGCCGAAGCCGCGATGGTGGTGTCGGTGGATCGCGGCCGTTGGGGCTGTGTGTTCGACGGGGACCCGACGCGGCCGGTGGTGGCCATGCGGGCGCGGGAGCTGGGCCGCACGCCGGTGGTGGTGGGCGACGAGGTCGGCCTGGTCGGTGACGTCAGCGGCCGCACGGACACCCTCGCCCGCATCGTGCGCGTCGCCGAACGTCGCACTGTGCTGCGTCGCACCGCCGACGACACCGACCCGTTCGAGCGCATCGTGGTGGCCAACGCCGACCGCCTCGCCGTCGTCGTCGCTCTTGCTGACCCGCCACCACGCACGGGGTTGATCGACCGCGCCCTGGTCGCCGCCTACGTCGGAGGGCTCACGCCCTTGCTCTGCCTGACCAAGGCGGATCTGGCCAGGCCCGACGAGTTGATTGCTGCCTACGCCGACCTGGACGTGCCCGTGGTGGTTCTCGACCGCGATGCGCCGCTGCAGCACCTGGAGTCGGTGCTCGACGGGACGGTGACGGTACTGCTGGGACATTCCGGCGTCGGCAAGTCTACCTTGGTCAATCGTCTTGTCCCCGAAGCATTTCGGGCAACCGGTGTGGTTTCCGGGATCGGCCGGGGGCGGCACACCTCTACCCAGTCGGTGGCGCTGCCGCTGCCCAGCGGCGCCGGGTGGGTGGTCGACACCCCCGGCATCCGCTCCTTCGGCCTGGCGCACGTCTCCGCCGACGACGTGGTGGCCGCTTTTCCCGATCTGGCGGCGGTGGTAGCCCAGTGCCCGCGAGGCTGCACCCACCTGGGGCCGCCCGCCGATCCGGAGTGTGCGCTGGACTCCTTGACCGGTACGGCGGCGCGCCGGGCTCGAGCGGTACGGCGCCTGCTCACCGTGTTGGGCTCGACGCCGGACTGGTAGTTGCGGGTCAGAGCAGCTCGAGCAGAAACGGCAGCTCCTGCGTCGCGTACCAGGCCAGCTCGTGATCGGCCGCCTCCCCCAGCACGAACTCCGCGTCGTGCTCACCCAGGTCGGCCTCATCGATCACGCGCACCGCGGCCCGCACAGCGTCCTCGGCCTCGGCCCCGTCCAGGTGCACTGCGGCCACCTCGCTCAGCTGCACAGGACGGCTGAGCCGGACCACCGCAGCGTCGAGGTCTGGGCGCAGGCGCGCACCCTCGACGTCGGCGCTGATCACCGCCCGGCGCGCCAGGACATCGCGCTCGGTGTCCCCTTGCTCGGCGGCCAGCAGTCGCAGAGACGCCCGCCCCGCCTCGGCCATCGCCGCGTACGACAACTCCTCCTCGTCGCCCGCCGCATACGATTCACGCAGCGCGGGAGTGAGGGCGAACGCGGTTCCGCCCAGGGGAGCCAACTCCCCGTCCGCTTGCAACTGTCGCAAGGTGGCGATGGTTGCCGGCACGTAGACCCTCATCAGGCTCCTCTTCTCACGCCGGCTCTTCTCATCCAACGGTCTGCACCAGCGCACGCAGACTCTGCTCGATGAGCTCCGCGAGCTCGGCGACGTCGGGCAGCGCGTCACGGTCGGCGTTCAACCCGTAGTACAGCTTCCCGTCGTAGGAGGTGATCCCCACGGTGAGCGCCTGCATCGGCGCCAGCGGCACCACCGGAAACATCTCGACCAGGCGGGCCCCGTCGGCGTAGAGCGGATGCTGCGGTCCGGGAACATTGGTGATCAGCACGTTGAAGGAGCGCCGCGCAAGCGTCCCCGCCAGCCGCGCGCCCAGCGCGTGCAAGGTGGGCGGCGCGAAGCCGGACAGGCGCACGAGGGTTCCCGCGCCGACCAGTCGGCGCGAAGCCGCCGCTGCGCTCGTCGCCGTGGCTATCGCAGCCAGCGTCGACAGCGGATTGGGCTGGCCGACCGGCAGATCGATGAGCAACGAGGACACCCGGCTGTTGGGAGCTCCCATCGGGGACACGACGTCGGGGCGCTCCGAGTCCTCCAGCACCGACACGGGCGCGAGCGCCCGCAGCGTCGTTGCTGTGGTCACGGTGTCCCCGCGGGCCAGCAACCAGCTGCGCAACGCACCGCTGACGACGGCAAGCACCACGTCGTTGATCGTGGCACCCCGGGCAGCACGTACGCGCCGGTAGTCCGCCAAATCGGTGCGGGCCGTGGCAAAGCGGCGCTGCCGGGAGACGGCCACGTTCAGCGGAGACGGCGGATCCGTCTTGCCCAGGCGCCGCAGCTGCGTAGCGCTCCGCGTGGCGACATCGGCCACCGTGCACGCCGCTGCGGTGACGTCCCTGGCTATCCACCGCACCGCACCGACCAGCTCGGCAGGGTGGCGCACCACCCCCCCGAGCACCTCGGCCAGCAGCGACACGTGACCGGGCTCGGCAGCGGGCATCCACAGCTGGCCTCGGCTGGATGGCTTGCTCGGGTGGTCGTCGAGTATGACGTGGCCGAGTTCCAAGGCACCCACCCCGTCGACCATTGCCTGGTGGGACTTACTGATGATCGCGACGCGCCCGTGTGCCAGCCCCTCGACCAGGTAGGTCTCCCATAACGGCCGGGCAGGGTCGAGGCGTCGGGACACCAGTCGAGATACCAACTCGTGCAGCTGAGCGTCGCTGCCCGGCGCGGGTAGCGCCGAACGCCGCACGTGGAAGCTGATGTCGAAATCGTTGTCGTCCACCCAGACCGGGCGAGTGATACCCGCAGGAACGGTGCGGATCTTCTGCCGGTACCTGGGCACCTTGGCGATCCGTTGCTCGATCAGTTGGACGAGGGCGTCGTAGTCGAAGCCGGACCGAGCAGGGACGAAGACGCTGAGACTACCGATCTGCGCCGGGGTCCGCGCCCGCTCCGAGACCAGGAACGAGGCGTCGAGCGCACTCAGTCGATTGGCCATTGCTGCAGCCTAACCGGCGGGCCCCGATTTGCTGGTGCACACAGTTTTCCACCGACATGGGCGATCGGCACCGGCTAAGCAACTGGTCGGACATACTTCTTTTCAGTGACGAGCCGCCCTCCCCGACCGCCACTGTCTCTCGGATCGGCCCGCTACCGCTGTAGCGCCGAGCTTCTCCGCCGAGTACATACCAGCACCCGTTGGCGACGCTTGTCGCGCCACGTCAGCTCCCAGGGAGTCCGCCATGCCTGTCCGCTTCGAACTCGACCCCGTGGTCACTGCGCCGCCTGCCGTTCCGCTTCTGCGTCGAGTGCCGTGCTACGAGCCCGAACCCGAACGACCGGGGCGTCGAGCCTCGAGGATGCCTGCGTTCGACACGCCAACGGTGAGCGTGCGCGCGGTGCCCCAGCCGCTCCGGCCGACTCCGGTCAATCCCGCGGCCCTCGTGCGAGCGCAACAGGTGTTTCGCCTCACCTTCGAGGTCCTGGAGGGCAGGCGCGGACCACTCCAGCTGCAACAGCTCATGG
>JALYVL010000101.1 GCA_030853285.1 Actinomycetota bacterium
TACCCTGAGCTGACCGCGGTGAACGTGCCCGGGTCGACCACCTCGAGGTAGTCGACGGCCAGGGCCGGCTCGGCCCGCAGCACCTCCCGCGCGGCGCTGAGCACCGCGGTCACGCCGTCGGCCGCCTGGGCCTGGGCAGCACGTAGCGCCCGCGGCAAGGCGAGCGCTACCGACCGCTCGGCCGCGGACAGGTAGCGGTTCCGGCTCGAGGTGGCCAGCCCGTCGGCGTCCCGCGCGGTGGGCACCGACTCGACGATGATGCCCAGATCGGTGTCGGTTACCATCCGGCGGACGAGCGCGAGCTGCTGTGCGTCCTTCTCACCGAAGACCACGACGTCCGGCCGGGTCAGGTGGAGCAGCTTCAGCACCACGGTCAGCACCCCATCGAAGAAACCCGGCCGGAACTGGCCCTCGAGCCGCCGCCCGGCCGGACCGGGCTCGACGCTCACCTGCGGCTTGCCGTGCGGGTACATCTCGGCGGCGGACGGGGCGAAGACCAGGGCCACCCCCTCGGCCGCGCAGATGGCCAGGTCCTCCGCCAGCGTCCGCGGGTAGCGGTCGAGGTCCTCGCCCGGGCCGAACTGAAGAGGGTTGACGAAGATCGACACCACCACGACTGCACCGGGCACGCGCTTGGCCTGGCGCACCAGTTCCAGATGCCCGGTGTGCAGCGCGCCCATGGTCGGTACCAGCACCACCTGGCGCCCGGTTGCCCGCAGCGCGCGGCAGATGCGACCCATCTCGTCCGGGTCGTGATGCACGGCCAGAGTCGTGGGATCGAAGGAGGGAGTCATGCCAACTCCTCGAGCACGGCGCGGGCGTCGGTGGCGCCGAGCAGACCGCTGGTGCGGGCTCGTTGCGCGGTGCGCCGGGAGAGCGCCCGGTAGACCGCGCCGATCGCGGGATCGGCGTCGGTGAGCACTGTGAGATGGGCGGCGACGGCCTGGGCATCGCCCCTGGCGACCGGTCCGGTCAGTGCGCGGTCGCCGTGGCGCAGCGCGTTGTCCAGGGCGGCGGACAGCAACGGCGCCAACAGCCGCTCGGGGGGTGTCGCGTCGTTGATGATCCCCTGCAGCACCGCGATGGCGTCGCACACCAGCGTGATCAGGTGGTTTGCTCCGTGGGCCAGCGCCGCGTGGTAGAGCGCGCGGTCGGCCTCCGCGATCTGGACCGGCTCGGCCCCGACTTCGAGCACCAGGGCCTGGGCGATCGCCCACCCGGCGGCGTCGGCGGCGGTGACCCCGAAGCAGCAACTGGCCAGCCGGGCCGTGTCCTCCGCGCGCCCGGTGAACGTCATCGCCGGGTGGATCGCCAGGGGTAGAGCGCCGAGTGCGGTCAGCGGGGCAAGCACATCGACACCGCGGGCCCCGGCGGTGTGGGCGACAATCTGGCCAGGTCGGACGGTGCCCGTAACGGCAAGGCCCCGCACCAAGCCGGCCAGCTCGGTGTCGGGCACGGCGAGCAGGAGCAGGTCGGAAACGGCGGCGACCTCGTCCGGGGTGGCGATCCGCGCGTTGGGCAAGCGTTGGGCCGCCCGGCGGCGCGAGCCTTCGGAAATGGCTGCGGTGGCGACAACACGGTGCCCGGCGAGCTCCCACGCCGCTCCGAGCGCGCTACCCACGCGGCCCGCGGACACGACGCCCACTGTGAGGCGGGGCCGTTCGCGCCCGCGCCGATGCGCGCCAGCGATCTCTGCGGAGGCCACTGTTGTCCTCTCTGTCGTTCCAGTCCTGCCGAGCAGGTACCAGACGTCGTCGGGCGAAGCGTACGGCGCGCAGTCGCATCTGCGCAGGCGAAGGTGACCGGCTTCACTGTGCCGGTGAGGTGACCGGCAGAGTCAGGGGTGTGCGCACGCAATGGCTCGACTGGGAGGCGGCCTGGGAGCATTCCCTGTACGGGACGGACGGCTTTGTGCACACCGGCGGTGCGCCCGCGCAGCACTTCCGCACCTCCGTGCACGTCGGCACGGTGTTGGCCGAGGCGTTGCTCGAGCTGCTGGACCGCATCGATCACGCGCTCGCCCGACCGCCTTCCCTGGATCTGGTAGACCTCGGCGCCGGGGCGGGGGAGCTGCTCGCCACCATGGTGGAGTTGGCGCCGACGCGGATGCAAGGACGACTACATCCGCTGGCGGTGGACCTGCGAGCGGCGCCGACGGGCTGGACCCTGCCGTGGAGCGCGCAGGTGCCCCGTGCGGTCACCGGGTTGATCGTCGCCCACGAGTGGCTGGACGCATTGCCCTGCCCGATCGTGCAGCACGACGGGCAGCGGGTACGACGCGTGCAGGTGGCGCCGGACGGCAGCGAACGATTGGGCTCATCGCTCGCGGACACCGATGCCGACTGGCTGCGCCGATGGTGGCCGCTGGCACCCGGCGACCGCGCCGAGGTCGGCCGGGGACGCGAGCACGCGTGGCGCTCGGTCCTCACTCGCGTGACCGCTGGTGCCGCGCTGGCCGTGGACTACGGGCACGTCGCCGGTGAACGGCCCAGCGCGGGAACGTTGTCCGCGTATCGCGACGGCAGGCAAGTGCGACCAACACCCGACGGTCGCTGCGACCTCACAGCCCATGTCGCCATGGACGCACTGACCGCGGTTGCCCCAGGTAGGCGGCACAGTCAGGCCGAGGCGCTCCGCGCGCTGGGGGTGGCTGCACCGCGATCCGGGTTGTGGTTGGAGCGGGCTGTTCGGGCGGGACAGGTCGCCGAGCTCACCGATGCGGACGCCTTGGGTGGCTTTGGCTGGGTGCTGCACCCGGCTCAGCTCGCCCACCCGTTCTGAGGTGCTGGCACCATCACGTCCGTGGATCGCACCATCACCGTCGGTATCGGCGCAGCAACGGAGTACCTCGGGGTCGACCAAGTGGTCGACCTCGGTCCACTGCACCCCGCCGCGCACGGCGCGTACCGGCTCCGCCTGCGGGTGAACTCCAATTCCGTGGTGACCGAAGCGATCCCGCTGGTCGGTCATCTGCACCGGGGTGCGGAAAAGCTGTTCGAGGTGCGCGACTACCGCCAAGTGATGGCGCTGGCCAACCGGCACGACTGGTGGGCCGCGTTCGCCAACGAAGTGCTCATCGCCCGCGCGGTGGAGCAGATGACGGGGATGACTCCGCCGCCGCGGGCGATACGGCTGCGGGTGCTGCTGTGCGAGTTGACGAGGGCCATGGCGCATTTGGCGTTCCTCACCCCGCTCGTCCGGCCCCCCGCGGGCATCACGGCAGCGGTCGGCGCCCGCGAGGCACTGCAGCGGGTGCTCGAGGAGGCCTCCGGCGGGCGAATCCACTTCGTGGCCAACCGCATCGGTGGATTGCGTGACGACGTCCCCGCCGACTGGACCGAGCACGTCCACGCAGCACTGGGCACGGTGCTGCGCGCGATACCCATCATCGCCGAGCACACCGTGGACGATGCGGACTTCGCCAGCCGCCACCGCGGGGTCGGCGTGCTCAGCCTGGCCGATGCGACGGCCCTGGGCGTCACCGGTCCCGCCGGGCGCGCCAGTGGGCTGGACGTCGATCTACGGCGCGACGACCCCGCCCCCGGCTACGAGTCACTCACGTTCCGCACCGTCCTTCGCACCGAAGGAGATGCATTGGCCCGCGTCGCCTGCCAGCTGGACGAAGTAACGCTGGCCGTGGACCTCGCCGGTCAGTGCCTGCAGCACGTGCCGGACGGTCCGGTGAACATTCGCCTGCCGAGCACCGTCGCCCCGCCGGAGGGCTCGATCTACGTGTGGGGAGAGGCACCGCTGGGCGTCGCGGGAGTGCACCTGGTCTCCCGCGGAGAGCGCACTCCGTGGCGACTTCGCCTGCGGACGGCGTCGTTCAACAACGTCCAAGCGCTGAGTTGTCTCTTGCCGGGAACACCGCTGGATCAGCTGCCCGCCGCGCTGGGCTCCTTCGCCGTCGTCGTCGGCGACATCGACAAGTAGCCCGAATCAGTCCGCGGAGCGGCGACGACGGCGGCCGGACAAGGGGCCGCCGTACGCTGCGAGCAGCTCGGAGACCGACCGACCCGCGCTGTGCGCACCCGGATCCTCGGCCGCAGGCTGCTCGTCTTCACCGAGGTGCGCAGTATCCGGCGACGCAGTGTCGGTCATGGTGACTTCGGCATCCACCACTTGGCTGTCCTCCGCTGCCCCCAGCTGACCGTGCCCGTTGCGCGTCGTCGGGGAACCGTCAGCGAGCGCCCGCACCCTGGTCGACTCCGCGCGCAGCGCGACACGCTCCACCAAGAAGTCACCGTTGAACAGCTCGGACAAGCTCTCCCGCAGGGCCTTGACCTCCGCGCGCAGGCCGGCGAGGTCATCGGTCGACTCGGCCCGCAGCTGGGCGTGCACCTGCTCCTGGAGGTCCCGCTCGACGACCAGCTCGTGCTCGCGCCTGGCGTCGACCTCACGGGCGAGCTCGAGTTGGTACACCTTCTGCAGCTCTTGCGCCCGGGAGGCACTGGTGGCGGCGTCCTTGCGGTACTTGGTGACGGCGATCGAGCAGACCACCGCCACCCAGAGCAGCGCCACCACGGCCAGGCGGAGCAGCTGCGCACTGTCGGAGAAGACCATCACCACACTGCTGGCCACCGCCAGCAGCACCAACACGCCGAATGCCAGCTGCGCCGGGTTGCGGGCACCACCACGTGGGCTGCCGCTCCGGTCGGGCTGGGTCATGGCGAGAGGATACCTGCGCGCTCCCGCCTCGAGCCAGGCCCCGCGAGCCCTACCCGCACACGTGCGACGCTCGTCACCGTGCCGGGGGCGGTTCGTCGTTCTTGGGCGTTCGGCAGCTGTGCTCCAGCCACAACGCGGCCCCGACCAAGGCGGCGGCACTGAGCAGACCGATGACCGCACCCGGGGTGTCGCGCGCCGCGGAGGCCAGCACCGCCCGCTGCGCCAGCACGTAGCCGAGCAACCCCGCCCACAGGCCGGCCATCAGTGCGCCGACCAGCGATGATGCCTTGGCCAGCGCCACCGACCGCGCGGCCATCAGAGGGTCGAGCGGCGTGGTTCCTTCCCGACGCTGGATGCGTCCTCGCAGTGCGAAGCCGAGCACCAGCTCGATGACGGCGAGCACAGCCAGGGTGACTCCGGCCAACGTGGGCAACGGCGGGATCGACCCGTAGCCGGTGCGCACCACCAACCAGCTGGCCACGCCCGCGACCACAGCAATCGCCAGCAGATCGCGCATGCGGGTGAACCTCACGCCCGCGCCCGCCGCAGCGCCATCGACGCACACCGGCGGACGCCGTCGCGTTCCTGCACGGACAAAGCCGCCAGCAGCTGTGCCGCCGGGCCGTGACCGGTCAGTTCGGCGTCGGCATCCACCTCGCACCAGGGCATGAGCACGAACGCCCGCTCGTGCGCCCTGGGGTGCGGTAGCACCAGCTCGGGGTGGTCACTGCGCACACCGGAACAGTCGATGACGTCCACGTCGAGGCTGCGTGGTCCCCAACGCTGCACCCGTTCGCGCTGCGCCGCTGCCTCCAATTGCTGACCGCGCCGCAGCCAGTCCCAGCAGTTGATGTGCGGTGAGTCGACGAGCAATACGGCGTTGAGGAAGTCCTGCTGCTCCACCCCGCCCCACGGCGCGGTGGAGTACACCGACGAGCAGGCGATGACGTCGGCACCAAGGCCGTCC
>JALYVL010000102.1 GCA_030853285.1 Actinomycetota bacterium
GTCGCGAGAAGTTCTCGGGACAAGTGGGCCCGGCCGGTCAGGGCTTGAGCAGCACCTTTACGGCGCCGTCCTGCTTCTTCTGGAAGATCTCGTAGGCGTGTGGCGCATCAGCCAGTGGCAGGGTGTGCGTCGCAAAGCTGTCCACGCCCAGCGGATCGTCGTCGGTGAGCAGCGGCATGATGTCGGGGACCCAACGCAGCACGTTGGCCTGGCCCATCCGCAGCTGGATCTGCTTGTCGAACAACTTCAGCATCGGCATGGGATCGGCGGCGCCGCCATAAACGCCGATCAACGAGATCGTGCCGCCCCGGCGAACGATGTCGATCGCGGAATAGACGGCGTTGAGCCGGTCGACGCCCGCCACCTTCATCATCGGTGCGGCCACCGCGTCCGGCAACAACGACACCGCCTGCTGAGCGAGCTTGTTCACCGGCGATCCGTGCGCCTCCATCCCCACCGCATCGATCACCGAATCGGCCCCGCGCCCGTCGGTCATGTCCCGGATGGCGTCGCCGAGGTCCTTGCTGTGCTCGCGCAGATTCAGCACCTCGATGCCGCGGGCCCGGGCGCGTTCGAGCCGTTCCGGCACCAGGTCGACGGCGATCACCCGTGCACCCTGGTGCTTGGCGATGCGGGCGGCCATGTCGCCGATCGGGCCCAGGCCGAGCACGGCCAGCGTTCCGCCCTTGGGAACGTCCGCATACGCCACGGACTGCCAGGCGGTGGGCAGCACGTCGGAGAGGTAGGTGAACCTGTCGTCTGCCGGGCCCTCGGGCACCTTGATGTGCGTCGTCTGGGCATGCGGCACCCGCAGGTACTCCGCCTGGCCGCCCGGCACTTCCCCGTAGAGCTTGGAGAATCCGAATAGTGCGGCACCCATGCCTTGTTCGCGGACCTGGGTGGTCTCGCACTGACTGAACAGCTTGGTGTCACACATGTAGCAGTGTCCGCACGACATCTGAAACGGAATGACCACCCGGTCGCCGACTTTGAGGTTGCCGACCTCGCTGCCCACCTCCTCGACGATGCCCATCGGCTCGTGCCCGAGGATGTCGCCTGCGCCCATGAACGCCCCGAGCGTCTCGTACAGGTGCAGGTCGGAACCACAGATGTTGGTGGTGGTCACCTGAATGATGGCGTCGGTCGGTTGCTGAATCGTCGGATCGGGCACGGTGTCCACTCGGACGTCGCGCTTGCCTTGCCAGGTGACGGCTTTCATGGGATTCCTCGGCTCGCTCAGGGGACGGCAGTCTCGTGTGCGCGCTGGGTGCTCAACGCGATTCGATGACACCGCGTCGGCATCGGGCTGTCAACTTGAACGGTCCTGGCATGCTGAGGGCAGCCAACCATCCAGAGGAGATCGTCAGATGCGCACGGCCGTTCGCTGGACTTTGCAGCACGGGCTGCCCCGGGCACTCATGCGCCGAGCTGCGCGCGGGGGTGATCCCCAGGCCCGCCTGATCGTCGACCCCGCCACCAGGGACAACCCGTTCACCCTGCACGACGAGGTCCGTGCCCGCGGACCCATCGTCCGGGGACGGCTCACCTACATCACCGCGACCCACAGCGTCGTCCGGGACGTACTGCGCAGCGAGGACTTTCGCGCCGGCGACATCGCCGCGGTGTTTCCGTGGCCACTCAACCGGGTGTACGACTGGGCCCACGACGCCACCGTCCTGCACCCGATCGAGCCGC
The DNA here is from genome assembly GCA_030853285.1 of Actinomycetota bacterium. GTDB lineage: Bacteria > Actinomycetota > Actinomycetes > Mycobacteriales > Mycobacteriaceae > X156. Next base: position 1,696 of record JALYVL010000102.1, read on the forward strand.
CGTCGCTGCTGGCGGTGGAGCCCCCCGAACACACGCGCTACCGGCGACAGGTGTCCCGCGTCTTCACCGCCCGCGCCGTCGAGGGGTTGCGTCCGCGCATTCAGGTGCTGGCCGAGGAGCTGCTGGAGGAGCTGGCGGGTGCAGGTGCCACCGCCACCGTCGACCTCGTCGACCGCTACGCCACCATGCTCCCGGTGACGGTGATCGCCGAGATTCTGGGCGTTCCGCAGGCCGAGCGCGCCGAGGTCCTTGCTTATGGCGGGGGTGCTGCGCCCAGCCTCGACCTCGGCCTGTCCTGGCGGCAGTTCCGGTCCGTCGACGCCTCCTTGCGTGGCTTCGACGCATGGCTGGGTGCGCATCTGCAACGACTGCGGCGCAGCCCCGGCGAAGACCTGCTGAGCAAGCTCGTCACGCTTGATGACGACGGGGACCGGTTGAGCGAGACGGAGCTCCGGGCGACGGCCGGGCTGTTGCTCGCAGCGGGTTTCGAGACCACCGTCAACCTGCTGGGCAGCGGTACCGAGTTGTTGCTACGCCACTCCGAGCAGCTCGGGCGGCTACGCGAGGAGCCCGAGCTCTGGCCGAACGCCGTGGAGGAAGTGCTGCGGGTCGAGTCGCCGGTGCAGCTCACCGCCCGCAGCGCGCTACGGGACACCGAGGTGGCCGGGATGCGGGTGCCTGCGGGCCAACGCGTGGTCGCGTTGCTCGCCGGCGCCAACCGTGATCCCGAGGTGTTCCGCGACCCGCACAGGTTCGACGTCCGTCGGTCGAACGCCAAAGACCACCTGTCCTTCTCGGGAGGCAGGCACTACTGCCTCGGTGCGGCGCTGGCCAGACTGGAGGGCGAGATCGGTCTGCGGACGCTCTTCGGCCGGTTCCCGGAGCTGGCCCTGGCGCCGGGCGCTGCCCGTCGAGACACCCGGGTGCTCCGCGGGTGGGAGCGCTTGCCGGTAGTGCTGGGCCTACCGAGCCGCGAACCCGTTCACAAGTCACTAGGCTCCCCCTGACCCCGCGCCAGCCCGCCCAGGAGGACACGTGAGCACCGCAGCTGACACCACGGGAGCTCCGCTTCCCGATCATGTGGACCCCGAGGCGATCCAGGAAGTGCTGGACGGGCGTTGGGCGCACGTGCGTCAGGGGGCGCGGGTCCAGCTGTCGGGCACCAAGTGGGCGCCGGTGTACGGCGAGGACATCGAGACGGCCAGGACGCGGACCACCGGGCTGGCCAGGGACTTGGCGAAGACCGGCCAGACGGCGCTCGGCTTCCCCGTGGAGTACGGCGGCGGCGGCGACCTGGGTGCCTCGGTGGCCTCCATCGAGATGATCGCCTTCGCCGACCTCTCGCTGATGGTGAAGGTGGGCGTGCAGTGGGGGTTGTTCGGTGGTGCGATACAGGCACTCGGCACCCAACGCCACCATGCCGAGTTGATCCCGGACATCATCAGCATGGAGCTACCCGGCTGCTTCGCGATGACCGAGACCGGCCACGGGTCCGATGTGCAACAGCTGCGCACCACCTGCACCTACGACCCCGTTACCGAGATGTTCGACCTGCACACCCCGCACGACTCCGCGCGCAAGGACTACATCGGCAACGCAGCCCGCGACGGTCAGCTGGCTGTGGTCTTCGCGCAGCTGATCACCGACGGCACACCGCGCGGAGTGCACGCCTGGGCGGTGCCCATCCGCGACAAGCACGGCACCGTCGCACCCGGCGTGACGGTGATCGACGACGGTTACAAAGAGGGTCTCCTCGGTGTGGACAACGGTCGGCTGTCCTTCGACCACGTGCAGGTGCCGCGCGCGGCCTTGTTGGACCGCTACGGCCAAGTTGCCGTCGACGGCACCTACTCCTCCCCCATCGAGAGCGAGAGCGGACGCTTCTTCACCATGCTCGGCACGCTGGTGCGCGGGCGGATCAGCGTCGGCGGTGCGTCGGGCAGTGCCACCAAGGTGGCATTGGAAATCGCCGTGCGTTACGCCGAGACCCGCAGACAGTTCAGCGCCCCCGGCCACGAGCGGGAGGTGGTATTGCTGGACTACCTTGCCCACCAACGCAAGCTGTTGCCCGCCCTGGCAACGACCTACGCGCTGCACTTCGCGCAGGAGGAGCTCACGGTCACCATGCACGAGCTGTTGGGTTCCTCCAATGTGGACCCCGAGCGCCAGCGTGCGCTGGAATCGCGCGCGGCGGGCCTGAAGGCCACCAACACCTGGCACGCCAACCGCACCATTGCGCAGTGCCGGGAAGCCTGCGGGGGTGCGGGATACCTGGCGGAGAACCAGCTGCCGCTGCTGAAGTCCGACATCGACGTGTTCACCACGTTCGAGGGCGACAACACCGTCCTGATGCAACTCGTCGCCAAGGGGCTGCTGACCGGTTTCCAGCACGATTTCGGCGACCTGTCCGGGTGGGGCAAAATCCAGTTCGCGGCCGATCAAGTGGTGGGCGCCGTGCTGGAGCGCACCGCAGCGCGCAGCCTGATCCAACGCCTGGTCGACGCAGTACCCGGCAACGACGAGGAGGCCTCCGTCCGCGACCGTGGCTGGCAGCTGGCGCTGCTGGAAGACAGGGAGAAGCACGTGCTGGAGGGCGCGGTGAACCGGCTACGCCGGGCGGCGGATGAGCACAACGACACTTTCGACGTGTTCAACGACGCCCAAGACCACGTGCTGCTCACCGCCAAGGCGCACGTCGAGCGCACCGTGCTCGAGGCGTTCGTCGAGGGCATCGAGCGCTGCACCGATGCCGACGCCCGCGCGCTGCTCGAGCGCCTCTGCGATCTCTACGCGCTGCACACCATCGAGGACGACAAGGGGTGGTTCCTGGAACACGGTCGACTCACCCCGGCGCGGAGCAAAGCGGTCACGGCGACGGTCAACCAGCTGTGTAAGGAGCTGCGACCCTTCGCAAGCACGCTCGTCGACGCGTTCGCCATCCCGCGCAACTGGCTGAACTGCGCGATCATCAACGAGGAAGCCGCTCGGCAAGAAGCCATGTGGCACGAGGACTCACGGGTGATGGCCGACGATCAGCCGGGGGCTCAGGCACCGGAGACCGAGGACACCGCCACCGACGTGCAGGCCGCACCGCGAGACTGACCTCACAGCGGTTGCACGTCTGCGTAAGGCCGTGAGCGAGTACGGTAGACCACGTCGCACTCGCGGCAGCTCAACCCCCACTGGCACATTCCTTCCGCCCACGAGGCGGAGAGGACCGTGTGCCTGGCTCGTCTCATCGTGTGGCTGCAAGACAGCTCCCGCTCCGCGACGCGCCGCTGTCCGGAGAGGTATTCCGTGTCTCAGGCTGTCCTGAACTCTTCGCTCGACGATCAGTCCCCGACCGAGGCCGAGTCCATCACCTTCGGCTCGCTCGGCTTGCCCGCTGCCCTGGTGAGCGCACTGGCGAAGACCGGAATCACCATTCCCTCGGCGATTCAGGCGGTGGCGATTCCCGACCTGCTTGCCGGTAAAAATGTCCTCGGCCGTGCGCAGACCGGGTCAGGCAAAACCCTCGCCTTCGGGTTGCCGATGCTGAACCGGCTCGCCTACGGCCCCGGCGCCAAGCGGGCCCAGGCCAAGCGCCCGCGCGCGCTGGTCCTCGTACCCACCCGCGAGCTCGCGTTTCAGGTCGTCGACTCCCTGACCCCTTACGCGGAGGCTCTGGGCCTCAGCGTGAAGGGCGCGGTCGGTGGCACCCCGTTCGGTCGCCAGGCTGATCAACTGCGCCGTGGGGTGGACATTCTCGTCGCCACCCCTGGCCGCATCGGCGATCACCTTCGCCAAGGCACCTGCATCCTCGATGCCATCGAGATGACGGCACTGGATGAGGCCGACCAGATGACCGACCTCGGTTTCCTCCCGGAGGTCCGCGCTTTACTCGCCGCCACCCCCGCCGACGGCCAGCGGCTGCTGTTCTCCGCGACGCTGGACAAGGA
>JALYVL010000103.1 GCA_030853285.1 Actinomycetota bacterium
GCCGTGCTCGGGGTCGTGGGCGAAGCCGTCGAAGAAGTGCTCGAGGTCCACGAACACCCGCCGGCCCTCGGCGACCAGCAGGGCCACCGTGTCGGCGACCATGGCGCGGTTCTCGGCAGCGTCCGTGCGCAGGGCCCGCTCGACGTGTCGGCGGTCGGACTTGGCCACCAGGGTGATCACGGGCGCGGCAGAGTCCAGCAGGGCCCGCACCTGTCGGTCGTCGCCGGCCGCGATGCCGGGTTTGCGGGTGGCCCCGAAGGCGACGAGGACAGCGTGCTGCAGGCTCAGCTCGGTGGCGGCGCGGGCGAAAAACTCGGTGTCCTTGGGCATGGCACCGGGCCATCCGCCCTCGATGAAGCCGACCCCGAGCTCGTCGAGCAGGCGAGCAACCGCCAGCTTGTCCGGCACAGAGTAGGTGATGCCCTCGGCCTGGGCGCCGTCCCGCAAGGTGGTGTCGTACAGGTGGAAGGCGTCGCCCAGCGGGGTTCCTGCTGGGATCGTGCGTTTCGCCGGGCTCACACCCGCGCGGCGAGGCGGTCGCCCACCGCGGTGGTCGACGCCTGCTCCGCTCCACGCTCGGCCAGATCAGCGGCGACCGCCTCGGCGACCGTGCGCGCAGCGGCGCCGTCTCCGAGGTGCTCGAGCAGCAACGACACCGAGAGCACGGCGGCAGTGGGGTCGGCGATGCCCTGCCCGGCGATGTCCGGTGCGCTGCCGTGCACGGGCTCGAACATGGACGGATTGACGCGGGCGGCGTCCAGGTTTCCGCTGGCCGCCAGTCCGATGCCGCCGGTGATGGCCGCGGCCAGGTCGGTGATGATGTCGCCGAACAGGTTGTCGGTGACGATGACGTCGTAGCGCGACGGGTTGGTGACCATGTGGATGGTCGCCGCGTCCACATGCTGGTAGTCCACGGTGATCTCGGGGTGCTCGACGGCGACCTGGTCCACGACCCGCGTCCACAGCGATCCGGCGTTGGTGAGGACGTTGTTCTTGTGCACCAGCGTGAGGTGCTTGCGGCGGGCAGCGGCTCGGGCGAAGGCGTCGCGCACCACCCGCTCCACCCCGAACCAGGTGTTCACGCTCACCTCGGTGGCCACCTCGTGCGGAGTCCCTTTACGTAGCACACCGCCGTTGCCGGTGTACGGGCCCTCGGTGCCCTCCCGGACGACGACGAAGTCCACCTCGCCCGGATTGCTCAGCGGTCCGGTGACGCCGGGAAACAGCCGCGCGGGACGCAGGTTCACGTGGTGGTCCATCTCGAAGCGCAGCTTCAGCAACAGGCCGCGCTCCAGGGTTCCACTGGGCACGGATGGGTCGCCGACCGCACCGAGCAGGATGGCGTCGTGCTTGCGAAGCTCCGCGATCACCGACTCCGGCAGCAGCTCGCCGGTCGCGTGCCAACGCGCGGCGCCGAGGTCATAACTGGTGATGTCCGCGCCCGGCGCCACCGCGTCGAGCACCTTGAGCGCCTCGGCGATCACCTCAGGTCCGATCCCATCTCCTGGGATCACCGCGAGCTTCATCCATTGCCTCCTGGTGCGTTATGGCCGAACCGCAAGGTTACCGAGCACGATAACGACTCTGCACACCCGGCCGCACGTCTCACAAGCTGGGACGGCTCAGCCGAGGTCGACGAGCTGGACGGTGCTCGCTCCAACGGCCGCGCCGAGGGGCTCGAGCTCACCGGCAGGCACCGCACGGTCCACCCGCAGCATCATCATCGCGCCGTCGCCGTCGGCCTCCTGACTGATCTGGGCGGCCTCGATGTTCACCCCGGACTCGCCGAGCAGGGTGCCGACCCGGCCCATCACGCCCGGGCGGTCGGTGTAGGAGAGCAACAGGGTGGTGCCCTCGGCCCGGAGGTCGAAGTTGCGGCCGTTGATGGCCACGATCTTCTGCACCAGCGCAGGGCCGGACAGGGTGCCCGCCACGCTGTAGGAGTTGCCGTCGGCGAGGGCCGCGCGCAGTGCGACGACACTGCGGTGGTTGGGACTCTCGGTGGCGGTACTGACCTCGATGCTCACCCCGCGCTCCTCGGCAAGTGCCGGTGCGTTCACGAAGGTGACCTGGTCCTCGACCACCGCGGAGAACACGCCGCGCAGGGCAGCCAGCTGCAGCACGGTGACGTCCTCAGCGGCGAGCTCACCACGGACGTCCACGGTGATGGTGGTGGGCAAGGCGCCCGACACCGCACCGAGCAGCACACCGAGCTTGCGCACCAGTTCCAGCCACGGGGCCACCTCCTCGCCAACCACTCCCCCGGCTTGCACGTTCACCGCGGCGGGCACGAAGTCACCGGCCAGTGCGAGCTTGACGCTGCGGGCGACGTCGGTGCCTGCGCGATCCTGTGCCTCGGAGGTGGAGGCGCCCAGGTGCGGGGTGACCACCACCTGGGGCAGCTCGAACAGGGGGCTGTCGGTGCACGGTTCGCTGCCGTACACGTCAATGCCCGCGGCGCCGACCTGCCCGCTGCGCACGGCGTCGGCCAGCGCCTGCTCGTCCACGAGGCCACCACGCGCGGCATTGACGATGATGACGCCCTTCTTCGTGCGCGCGAGCTGCTCGGCGCCGATGAGCCCCTTGGTTTCCGGAGTCTTGGGCAGGTGCACCGAGAAGGCGTCGGCCCGGGTCAGCAGCTCGTCCAGGCTCACCAGCTCGATGCCCAGTTGGGCGGCGCGGGCAGCGGAGACGTAAGGGTCATACGCGATGAGGGTGGTGCCGAAGGCGGCGATGCGCTGGGCGAAGAGCTGGCCGATCTTGCCGAGTCCGACCACGCCAATGGTCTTGCCGGAGATCTCCACGCCGTTGAAGCTGGAGCGCTTCCAGGTGTGTTGGCGCAGCGTGGCGTCGGCGGCCGGGATCTGGCGTGCGGCAGCGAGCAGCAGCGCCACGGCGTGCTCCGCAGCGGAGACGATGTTGGAGGTGGGCGCGTTGACCACCATCACGCCACGGGCGGTGGCGGCGGCTACCTCGACATTGTCCAACCCCACTCCGGCGCGAGCGACGACCTTGAGCGTGGACGTTGCGGTGAGCACCTCGGCGTCGACCTGGGTTGCCGAGCGCACCAGCAGGGCATCGGCTCCGGCCACGGCCTCGAGCAGCGCAGGCCGGTCGGTTCCGTCGACGTGACGGATCTCCACCCCGTCGCCGAGCGCGTCCACAACGGACGGTGCGAGCTTCTCGGCGATGAGGACGACGGGACGGGCGGACTGGCTCACTGATGGGCTCCCTGGCTGACTCGGTTGACGCCACACGGCGGTGCCGAGCCTACGTGGCCGACGTGGCCGGGCCGTCAGCGCGGAAGCCCGATGTATTGGTCAAGTGACCATCTGGGGGTGGACGCGGCCGCGTGATGCATTGCACCTCAACCTTCGGCGGTAGCCATGGGCACCAGGATCATCAGCCGTCGTGGCCGTCGGGCACCTCGGGATAGGACAGCGGACAGCTGGGCGCGAGAGCCTCCTGAGTATCCGGGTCAACCTCCGTGAGAAAGGTCGCATGAAAGCGGTTGATCATGTTGGACAGGCCCACGGTGAAGCAGATTTCGATGATCTGCTCGCGAGAGAAATGCTTGACCAGGTCGCCGTACGTCCGGTCGTCGATCACGTCCATCCGCGTCGAGCGCTGCGCATAGCGCACGATGGCGGCCTCGTCCGGCTCATACAAGCCAGCCGGGAGCACCTCATCACCCAGACGAGCGAGCTTCTCCTCGGTCAGTCCCGCTGCTCGACCGAGCAGCACATGAGTAGGAATTCAATAGTGGCACTCGTTGGTGAGCGAGGCGGTGAGATAGGCAAGCTCGCGCTGCGCCGGACTGAGCGAGTTGTCGAAATACACGACGGTGCCGAACTGGACCATCGCCTGCAGCGCCCGCGGATGGTTGGCGACGGCGCGATACACGTTGGGATCAACGCTGCGCCCTCGAGCGGCACCGACCGCCTTGAGCACGTCACGAGCCAGCGGGTCGGTGTCGTCGCCATCAGAGTCGACGAGCGGAAGACGTCCCATACCGCCAGGCTAACCGCACAGCACCGAAGTGGCCTGCGGCCTGTGCGCGAAATGTGTCGTCCTGGTGACACATTTCACGCACAGGCGCGCAGCGCCTCACGCAGTCTCGGTGATGGGCCGATCCACCCAGGACATCAGGTCGCGCAGCTTCTTGCCGGTCACCTCGACGGGGTGCTCGGCGTTGGCCTTACGCAGACCCTCCAGCTCGGTGTTGCCGTTCTCCACGTTCGCCACCAGGCGCCGGGTGAACTCCCCGCTCTGGATGTCGGCGAGGATGTCCTTCATCCGCTCCTTGGTCCCGGCGTCGATCACGCGCGGGCCGGACAGGTAGCCGCCGAACTCCGCGGTGTCGGACACGGAGTAGTTCATCCGGGCGATGCCGCCCTCGTACATGAGGTCGACGATGAGCTTGAGCTCGTGCAGCACCTCGAAGTAGGCCATCTCCGGGGCATAGCCGGCCTCGACCATCACGTCGAACCCGGTTTTCACCAGTTCCTCCACGCCACCACAAAGCACGGTCTGCTCTCCGAACAGATCGGTCTCGGTCTCCTCACGGAAAGTGGTGCCGATGGTGCCCGCTCTGGTGCCACCGATCCCCTTGGCGTAGCTCAGCGCCAACGCCAGACCATCGCCGTTGGGGTCCTGGTCCACGGCAACCAGGCAGGGCACGCCCTTGCCGTCGACGAACTGACGGCGGACCAGGTGTCCGGGGCCCTTGGGTGCCACCATCGCCACGGTGATGTTGGCCGCCGGCTCGATCAGCTTGAAGTGAATGTTCAGGCCGTGCCCGAAGAACAACGCGTCACCGTCGTTGAGGTTCGGCGCGATGTCATCGGTGTAGATCTTGGCCTGCGCGGTATCGGGAGCCAGCACCATGATCAGGTCGGCCTCGGCGCTGGCCTCTGCGGGGGTGACCACTCGTAGTCCCTCGTCCTCGGCCTTGGCGCGCGAGCGCGAGCCCTCCTTGAGCCCCACGCGCACATCAACGCCGGAGTCGCGCAGGCTCAGCGCGTGCGCGTGACCCTGGCTGCCGTAGCCGATCACCGCGACCTTGCGGCCCTGGATGATCGACAGGTCGGCATCGTCGTCGTAGAAGATCTCGACACTCACAGTGGTTCCCTTTCGTCGGATAATGCAGAAGAAGTTAGCGGGTGGCGGTAATGGACTTGGGGCCACGCCCGAGCGCGACCACCCCGGACTGGACGATCTCACGGATCCCGTAGGGCTCGAGCAGCCGCAGCAAAGCCTCGAGCTTCTGGTTGGTACCGGTGGCCTCGACGGTGATCGCCTCGTGGGAGACGTCGATCACCTTGGCCCGGAACAGCGCAACCGTCTCCAAGACCTCGCTGCGCACGCTGGCGTCGGCCCGAACCTTCACCAGCACCAACTTGCGCGCCACGGCGTTGTCGGGGTCCTGCTCGACGATCTTGATGACGTTGACCAACTTGTTCAGCTGCTTGGTCACCTGTTCCAGCGGAAAGTCCTCCAGCGAGATCACGATCGTCATCCGGGAGATGCCGGGGAGCTCGGTGGCCCCGACGGCGAGCGAGTCGATGTTGAATCCGCGCCGGGAGAAC